>JAYUPP010000188.1:0-3862 GCA_043760045.1 Betaproteobacteria bacterium | reverse complement strand
GCATTGAATCGGGCGGCGCAGTGGCCAACCTGCCCACCCACAGTTTCCCCACCGACGACGGCGGTGTGGACATGAAGTGCCCGACTGAAATTGCCATTGAAGACCGGCGCGAGGCCGAACTGGCCAAAAATGGTTTCATGCCGCTGATCCACCGCAAGAACAGCGACTTCGCTGCCTTCATCGGCGCGCAGTCTTTGCACAAACCGGCCGAATACGACGACCCCGACGCCACCGCCAACGCCAACCTGGCGGCGAGGTTGCCGTATCTTTTTGCGACCTGCCGTTTTGCGCATTACCTCAAGTGCATCGTGCGCGACAAGATCGGCTCGTTCAAAGAGCGCGACGAAGTGCAGCGCTGGCTGCAAGACTGGGTGATGCAGTACGTGGACGGCAACCCCGCCACTTCGTCAGAAGAAACCAAAGCCAGCAAGCCTTTGTCTGCCGCCGAGGTCATCGTTGAAGAAGACCCTTCCAACCCTGGCTATTACAGCTCGAAGTTTTATTTGCGCCCGCATTACCAGCTTGAAGGGCTGACGGTGTCGCTGCGGTTGGTATCCAAACTGCCTTCGGCCAAAGCGGGCTGACGTTTGTTGGGTTGATCGTTTCTGGTTCATTTGCCACTGCGGCTGCGCAGGGGCCGCCCGGTGCATGGGGCGTTTTTTGCAGCGCGACCTTCCACTTTTTCGCCCCCACCGGGGCAGCACAGGAGAAAAACCATGGCCATGGACATGTTCATCCAAATCGGCGCACTCAAGGGTGAGTCGAAAGACAAGGTACACAAAGAGAAAACCGACGTGCTGGCCTGGAGCTGGGGCCTCAGCAATTCCGGCAGCGCCCACGTGGGCGGCGGCGCTGGTGCGGGCAAGGTCAATGTGCAGGACATTTCGTTCACCAAATACGTTGACAAAACGTCACCCGACCTGCTGCTGGCGGCGGCCAATGGCAAGCACTTTCCTGACGCTTTGCTCATCGTGCGCAAGGCCGGGGAGAAGCCGCTTGAATACATCAAGGTTCAAATGAACGATGTGTTGATCAGCTCGGTGTCCACGGGCGGCTCGGGCGGTGAAGACCGCTTGACGGAAAACGTGACGCTGAACTTTGCCAAGTGCAAGTTCATCTACACGCCGCAGAAGGCTGACGGGTCTGGCGACGCTGCAGTCACCATGGGTTGGGACATCGCGGCCAACGTGAAGTGGTAGGCCGCTGACGGGAGCAAAACCGGGCCGCTGCACCGGCGGCCTGGCCTGGCCCTACGAAGTGGCGATTCCGCAGTCGCGATTTTTCAGTCGCGCTCCCGTATTGGCGTTCCGCAGTCGCGATTCCGTAGTGGCGATTCCGCAGCAGCAACACCAGCGCCGCTGTGGGCGCTGTGACGCCCTTCCATCAAGGACACAACTCTGCCATGGCTGTATCCCCTGCTGCCGAACAGGCCCTGAAAGCGGGTGATGCCCGCCTTGCCCTGAAGTTGCTGTCTGACCAAGTGCGTGCCAACCCGCAAGATTCGAAACTGCGCGTTTTCATGTTCCAGTTGTTGGCCGTGCTCGGCCAGTGGGAGCGTGCGTTGAACCAGTTGCAGGTGGCCGGTGAGCTGGACGCCGGCACGCTGCCGATGGTGCAGACCTACCGCGAAGCCGTGCAATGTGAAACGCTGCGTTTGCAGGTTTTTGCCGGCAAGAAGGTGCCGATGCTGTTCGGCGAGCCCGAGCCCTGGGTGGCCATGCTGATTGAAGCGCTGTTGCTGGAAGGGCGCGGCGAAGCCGCTGCCGCGCAAAGCTTGCGCACACGTGCGCTGGACGAGGCGCCCGCCACTGCCGGCACACTGGACGGCGCGGCTTTTGAGTGGATAGCTGACGCCGACAGCCGCCTGGGCCCAACGCTGGAAGCGGTGATCAACGGCCGCTATTACTGGCTGCCCTGGCGCCGCCTGATGCAGGTCACCCTGGAAGCCCCGGTGGACCTGCGCGACGCCGTGTGGATGCCGGCGCACTTCCAGTTTTCCAATGGTGGCGAATCGGTCGGCTTCGTACCCACGCGCTACCCCGCCACCGATCTCGCCAGTGGCGACCTGCTGGCCCTGTCGCGCCGCACCGAATGGCGGGAAAACACCACCGGTGCTTTTGAGGGCCTGGGCCAACGAATCATCACGACCAGCGAAGCCGAAGTGGCGCTGATGGATGTGCGTGCAGTGGTGTTGAGTGGCAGCTGAAGCTTTGCTGCACTGGCCTGTTCGGGTTGCCGGCCCAACGCCCGTTCGGGCTGCATGTCAACCGCCCGTTCGGGCTGCGGTGCAAACGCCTGTAAGTGCGACTCCCGAAGCGCCCGCGCAGGCTGCACCGCTGAAGCGTTAGACCATGGTCAATCTGCGCGCCCAAGACCGTTTGCAACCGGCTTTGCTCGACCGGCTGACCGACGACGAGCCCGAGAGTCGCGTGGAAGCGATGGAGTCGCGTGTCATCAACCGCAGCCGCTTGCGTGAACTGGTGCTGCGCGACCTGGCCTGGCTGTTCAACACCACGCAGCCCGGCAACTGGTTGGCGGCCGACACAGCGCCCCATGCTTTGAAATCGGTGCTGGGCTACGGCTTGCCGGCTCTGTCGGGCCGCTACCTGTCTGCGGTGGACCTGCAGGTGCTGCAAGACGGTGTGCGACGCGCCATCCTGCAGCACGAGCCGCGCATCCTGCCCGGCACCTTGACAGTGGAAGCGGTGGCCAGCGAAAAGCAGGCCGACCATCAAAACCAGTTGGGCTTTCGCATCAGCGGCCAGCTGTGGGCGCAGCCGGTGCCGCTGGAACTGATGTTGCGCACCGATATCGATCTTGAAACCGGGCGCATCGCCATCCGCGAGCTTGCACGTTAGACCGCGGTCTGCACGTCGATAACCAGCGCGCACTCCCCGCACACCCCGCACACCCCGCATACCGCGCATACCGCGCATACCGCGCATACACCGCACCACCAACACCCGACCATGGACCCCCGGCTGCTGCGCTACTACAACGAAGAACTGCGCCACCTGCGCGAAATGGGTGCCGAGTTTGCGCAGGCTTTCCCCAAGATTGCCGCGCGCCTGGGCATGGAAGGCCTGGAAGTCACCGACCCTTATGTCGAGCGCCTGCTCGAGGGTTTTGCCTTTCTGGCCGGCCGCATCCAGCTGAAGCTGGACGCTGAATTTCCGCGCTTCACACAGCGGCTGCTGGAAATCATCTACCCGCAGTTTTTGGCGCCCACGCCTTCGATGCTGATTGCCCGCCTCGACCCCGACCTGGGCGACCCGGCGCTCGCCCAGGGCCCGCGTGTGCCGCGCGGCAGCGTGCTCACCAGCCGGGCCGGCAAAGCCGGCGCCACCGCGTGTGAATTCCGCACCGCGCATGAACTGCGCTTGTGGCCGCTGGAACTGACGCACGCCGAATATTTCACCCATGCCGCCGACCTGCCGCTGGCGGGCTTGCCGGAATGGCGCCGTTACCGATCGGGCCTGCGCCTGCGCCTGCGGGTCACGGCGGGTCTGGACTTCACCAAGCTCACGTTGCAGAACCTGGCCTTCCACTTCACCGGCGTTGAAGACATCGCCTACCGTTTGAATGAACTGGTCTGTGACGCCACGCTGGGCGTGCTGGTGCAGCCCGCCACACGCGGCAGCGGCCGCTTTGAAGCGCTTGACGCCGACTGCGTGGGCCGCATTGGTTTTGAAGACGACGAAGCGCTGCTGCCGCCCGGCCTGCGCGGCTTCGAGGGTTACCGGCTGCTGCAGGAATACTTCGCGTTCCCGCAGCGTTTTCTTTTCTTCGAGTTACACGACATCGGCCCGGCGCTGCGCAAACTGGGCGGCACCGAAGTGGAAGTGCTGTTGCTCTTCAGCCG
>JAYUPP010000187.1:0-3864 GCA_043760045.1 Betaproteobacteria bacterium | reverse complement strand
GCCACCAACACCGCGCCCGGGTCGCTGATGGCGGGTGTGCCGGCGTCGCTGATGCAGGCCACCGACTCGCCGGCGGCCAGGCGGGTCAGCACCGCGCTGGCGGCCTCCGCTTCGTTGTGGGCATGCAAAGCCAGCAACGGCTTGTGCAGTCCCAAGTGGCGCAGCAGCTGAGCCCCCACCCGCGTGTCTTCACAAGCCACGGCGTCTACCATGCCCAGCACGTGCACGGCGCGCAAGGTCACGTCGGCCAGATTGCCGATGGGCGTGGCCACCACGTACAGTGTGCCGCCGGGGTGGTTCTGGTGGCCGGCTGCGGCTGCAGCGGCCTGGGCAAGCAAGGTGTGCAGCAAGGCTTGGGGCTGGGTGGTGCGCCGGCCCGAGTGGCCTGGAGGCGGTGACGAAGATGGTGACGGGAAAGCTGCGCGGCGACGCCGCCGAAGACCATGCGCTGGCCTGGTTGCAGGCGCGCGGCCTGTTGCTGGTGCAGCGCAATTATCGGGTGGCTCGGGGCCCGCAAGCGCGTGGCGGCGAGATCGACCTTGTGATGCGCGACCGCGCCGGCACGCTGGTGTTTGTGGAAGTACGCGCCCGCGCCAGCGCCAGCTACGGCGGCGCAGCGGCCAGTGTCAGCGCCGCCAAGCAGCGCAGCCTGCTGCTGGCGGCGCAACACTTTTTGCAGCGCTGGCCAGCGCCACCGCCGTGCCGCTTTGATGTGCTGGCCATGGATGGTGACGATGTGCAGTGGCTGCAGGCCGCATTTGACGCTGCGGTTTGATTGACAGCCCAGTTTTGACGTTTTGCTGTCGGCGCACCGCGCGAATGGCCTGCCACGGCACCCTGGCTGACCCGTAATGCAGCCACCGTCTGAGCGGCCCCCTTCAAGCCCTGACTTATGATGTGTCGCCCATGCTAGACCAGCGCATACAACAACAGTTTTTCGACAGCGCCGACCTGCTGTACGAGTGCGCCCAAGTGTTGGCGCGGCCGATTGCCGAAGCCGCCGGCGCGCTGCAGGCGGCGGTTACCGGCGGCGGCAAAGTGATGGTGGCCGGCAGTGGCGCCGGCGCCGCGCTGGCGCCGCACATGGCGCGCTTGTTCACCGGCGGCAACGACCGCCGCCGCCCGCCGCTGGCCGCGCTGGCTTTGGGCAGCCACCCCCTGCACGCGGTGCAGGACGTGCAAGCGCTGGGCATGCCGGGTGATGTGCTGCTGTACATCGACGACGGCGAAGGCCACAGCTCACGCCTGATCTCGGCCGCGCAAGGCAAGGACATGACCATCGTGGTGCTGGCCGGCCGGGGCGCTTCAGCCTTCAGCGAACTGCTGGCCGAATCTGACGTGCTGGTGGCCGTGCCGCACGAACAGGCCAGTCGCGTGGCCGAACTGCAATTGCTGGTGTTGCACTGCCTGTGCGACGCGGTGGACTTTCAATTGATGGGCGATGAGGAATCTTCATGACGACAAACACGACGCTGCCATGCGCTGCGCGCTTGAAGGGCCGCTGGGTGAATTTGCTGCTGAAGTTGCCCGTTGTGCTGGCTGCAGCCGCCGCGTTGCAGGCTTGCGCGCCCCTGCTTTTGGGCGGCATGGTGATCGGCGGCGGCCTGGTGGTCACCGACCGCAGAACCACCGGCATCCAGCTTGAAGACGAAGGCATCGAATTGCGCGCTGCAGCCCGCGTGCGCGAATTGGCCACGCTGGGCCAGGTCAGCATCACCAGCTACAACCGCATGGTCCTGATCACCGGCGAGGTGCCGGCCACGCGCGAAAAGCAGGCCGTGGAAGCGGCGGTGATGAAGGTTGAAAACGTGCGCAGCGTGGTCAACGACCTGACCATAGCCAACAACAGCGGCATCGGCGCGCGTTCAGGCGACGCACTGCTGGGTACCAAGGTGAAAGCTTCGCTCATCGACGCCAAAGACCTGCAGGCCAACGCCTACAAGGTGGTGGTGGAGCGCGGCGTGGTCTATCTGATGGGCCGTGTCACCGAGCGCGAAGCCAGCCGGGGCGTGGAAGTGGCGCGTGGCGTGCCGGGCGTTGAAAAAGTCGTCAGGGTGTTTGAGGTGTTGACCGAAGACGAAGTGGCGCGGCTGGGGCGGGCGGGGGCCGGGGCGACTGCGGCTGCCAGCGCGCCGAGGTAGGCGCTGGGGGTGCTGAAAGTGTTCGCCCCGATCCTGGCGCTACAGCCGCCCCGCCTGTAGACCCAGACCGCCAACTACCCCTGCAGCCGCGCTATCAAACTCGACGTGTCCCAGCGTTGCCCGCCCTGCGCCTGCAGCTCGGCATAAAACTGGTCCACCAGTGCCGTCACCGGCAGTTGCGCGCCGTTGCGGCGGGCTTCATCGAGCACCAGGCCCAGGTCTTTGCGCATCCAGTCCACCGCGAAGCCGAAGTCGAACTGACCTTCCAGCATGGTCTTGCCTCGGTTGTCCAGCTGCCAGCTTTGCGCCGCGCCTTTGCCGATGACGTCCAGCACCAGCGGCATGTCGAGCCCCGCGCGCTGGCCAAAAGCCAGCGCCTCGGCCAGGCCTTGCACCAGGGCGGCGATGCACACCTGGTTCACCATCTTCGCCAACTGGCCGGCACCGCTGTCGCCCACCCGCGTCACGGCTTTGGCGAATGCCATCGCCACCGGTTTGATGCGCGCGAAGGGTTCCAGGTCGCCACCACACATCACCGTTAGAGCGCCGTTCACGGCACCGGCCTGGCCACCAGATACCGGCGCGTCGATGAAGTGCAGGCCCGCAGCCCGCGCTGCGGCATGCAATTGGCGCGCCACTTCGGCTGAGGCGGTGGTGTGGTCAACAAAAACCGCGCCGGGTTTCATGCCTGCGAAGGCGCCGCCTGCGCCGGTGGTAACTTGCAGCAGGTCAGCGTCGTTGCCGACGCAGGCAAACACGATGTCGGCGCCGGCGGCAGCCTGCTGCGGTGTGGCGGCCGACTTTGCGGATGAAGTTGTGGATGACGCTGCAGGCGGTTTTGCAGACGACATTGCTGACGACTCAGCGCCGGGCGCGGCGTGTTCCTGCACCCAGGCATGGGCCTTGGCAGCCGTGCGGTTGTAGACGGTGACGCGGTGGCCGGCGCGGGCCAGGTGGCCGGCCATCGGGTGGCCCATCACGCCCAGGCCCAAAAAGGCCACGTGTTGTGGTGGAACGGCTTCGTAAGTGCGGGTGGGTGTGCTCATGGCGGCAGATGGTAAGGGCCACCCGTGTGGCCCAGCGGCCGCGACCTTGATTCCCAACCGCGAGCCGCAACCGTCAACCGTCAACCGTCAAAGCACCTTCATGTGCTCGGTGCCGGCGGCCAGGTCGGTGTTGCGCGAACGGTTGCTGTGCAGCTTGATCTGCAACCGCAGGTCGTTCACGCTGTCTGCATTGCGCAGCGCGTCTTCATAGGTGATGTGGCGGGCCTCAAACAGGTCAAACAGCGCCTGATCGAAGGTCTGCATGCCCAGTTCGCGGCTGCGTTTCATCAGCTCTTTGATCTCGGAGACTTCGCCCTTGAAGATCATGTCGCTGACCAGCGGCGTGTTCAGCATGATCTCGATGGCGGCCACACGGCCGCGGCCCTGTTCGCGCGGCATCAGGCGTTGGCTGACGAGGGCTTTCAAATTGAGCGACAGGTCCATCAGCAACTGCGCGCGCCGCTCTTCGGGGAAGAAGTTGATGATGCGGTCCAGCGCCTGGTTGGAACTGTTGGCGTGCAGCGTGGCCAGGCACAGGTGCCCGGTTTCGGCGAAAGCCACCGCGTGATCCATCGTTTCGCGGTCGCGTATTTCGCCCATCAGGATGACGTCGGGCGCCTGACGCAAGGCGTTTTTCAACGCCGCTTCCCAGCTGTCGGTGTCGATGCCCAGTTCAC
>JAYUPP010000186.1:0-3873 GCA_043760045.1 Betaproteobacteria bacterium | reverse complement strand
CCGTGGCCTTCAGCTTGCGCTGTTTGCGGGCCTGTTTGACGGCCAGGCCAAGATCACTGGGAACCCTAAAAATGTCCTTCATAAAGGACATTGTAGATAAATTAGATTAATTTGTCCTGTATAGAGGACACATTACAGGCTGGATGGCGACCCTGCCGTTGATCCGCCACCCAGCCCGCAGCCTGCATCTCGGTCTGCGCCTGCTGTGCGTTGCTGAACTGAACGGCATTCCAACCCAAGGCCTGCGCCGCCTGCACATTGCCTGCGTGGTCGTCCAGAAACACAAGCGCCGACGCGGCCACTCCAAAGCGCTGCTGCGCGATGTGAAAAATCTCGGGCTCGGGTTTGTTGTGGTGCACCCGCGCAGAAAACACACCACTCTCAAAACAGCTGAAAAAGTGGTTCTGTTCCAGCAGCGTGGCATAAGGCGCCGGCATGTTCGACAGGTAGTGCAGCGTGTGGCCGGCCGCATGCAGGTGCTGCAGCAGCGCTACGCTGGGCGCTATGGGCTGCAGTTCTCGCGGCACGGCATTCACCACCGTTTGCACGTCAGCCTCATGCAGGCCGGTGCGGCGGCTGATGCGCTGCACGAGGTCGGGCACGCTCACCGTGCCACGATCAAATTCACCCCAGTCGCCTTGGTAGCCTTGAAAAATTTCGGCCACCCAGTGCTGCGCCGATGCCATGTTGGTGGCCACATGCGGCAGTTCGCGCTGCAGCATGGCTTGCGGCTGCCAGTGAAAGAGCACGGCGCCGAGGTCAAAGACGATGTGTTTTTTTGAGGTCATTCTGAAGGTGTGTGGCTGCGCCGCTGGGGTTCTTGTCAGGCGCAGAGCCGCTGCAACAGCCCGGCGGTAGACCCGTCCAAGCCTTCGGTGTTGCCACTGGCCAGGCGCGGCAACAACTGGCTGGCCAGCGCTTTGCCCAGCTCCACGCCCCACTGGTCAAAGCTGTTAATGCCCCAGATGGCGCCGCTCGTGAACACACGGTGTTCATACAGGGCGATCAGCGCGCCCAGTGAACGCGGCGTCAGCGTGTCCAGCAGCAGCGTGGTGCTGGGCCGGTTGCCCGGAAAGCTGCGTTGGCGCGCCAGCACGTCGGGGTTGATGTCGGCCGCCGCCGTGGGCGCTTTTTCCTGCCGCGCTGCTGCGGCGGTTTTGCCCAACATCAGCGCCTGGCTTTGCGCCAGGCAGTTGGCCAGCAGTTTCTGGTGCTGGTCCAGCAGCGGGTGCGCCGGTGTTTTGACGGCGATGAATTCCACCGGAATGACGTCGGTGCCCTGGTGCAGCATTTGGAAGTAAGCATGCTGGCCGTTGGTGCCGGGCTCGCCCCACACCACCGGGCTGGTGGCGTAGGGCAGGGCGCGGCCATCGCTGTCGACACACTTGCCGTTGCTTTCCATTTCCAGCTGCTGCAGGTAAGCCGGCAGGCGCCGCAGACCTTCGTGGTAGGGCGCGATGCTGCGGCTGCTGCGGCCGTGGAAGTTGCGCAGCCACACGTCCAGCAGGCCCAGCAGCACCGGCACGTTGCGCGCCAGCGGTGTGTGGGCGAAGTGCTGGTCCATGGCGTGCGCGCCGGCCAGCAGGTCGCGGAAACCTTGTGCGCCAACGGCGATGGCAATCGGCAGGCCGATGGCGCCCCACAGCGAATAGCGGCCGCCCACCCAGTCCCAGAACCCGAAGGTGGTGCTGATGCCGAAGGCCGCTGCGGCCTGCAGGTTGGTGGTCACGCCGACAAAGTGGCGCGCGGTGTCGGTGCCGCCCTGGGCCAGGAACCAGGCTTTGGCGGCCTGCGCATTGGCCATCGTTTCCTGGGTGGTGAAAGTTTTGCTGGCGACGATGAACAGCGTGCGTTTGGCATCCAGCCGCGCCAGCAGCGGCGCGATGTCGTGGCCGTCCACATTGCTGACGAAGTGCAGGTTCAGCCGCGGGTGGCCGTGGGCCTGCAGCGCCTGCACCACCATGCGCGGACCGAGGTCGCTGCCGCCAATGCCGAGGTTCACCACGTCGGTGATGGCGCGGTCGGCACGCACCTGTTCGGCGTAGCCGAGCAGGGCGCTCAGCACAGCGTGCACTTCAGTGCTGTAGGGGCCCTGGCCGCGCGGCGCACGCAGCGCGGTGTGCAGCACGGCGCGGCCCTCAGAGGCATTGCACAGGTCACCGCGCAACATGGCGTCACGCTGCGCAGCCAGGCCACATTCCTGCGCCAGCGCCAGCAAAAAATGCAGCGTGGCGATGTCGATGTGGTTTTTGCTGAGGTCGGCAAAAACCTCGGGCGCCTGGAAGCTGAAAGCGGCAAAACGCTGCGCGTCGCGGCTGAAGGCTTCGCGCAGGTCGAGCTCGCGGCCGTGCGCTTGGTAGTGGCCCTGCAGCGCCGCCCAAGCCGGTGTTTCGTCGCAGCGCGGGTAGGCCGTGGTCGTCATGCGCGCTGGCTTTCGATCAGGGCATCGAGCTTGACGGAATCGGCTGCAAAGGCGCGTATGCCTTCAGCCAGTTTTTCGGTTGCCATCGCGTCTTCGTTGAGCGCCCAGCGGAAGCTTCTTTCGCTGTGGCGCACCACCGGCAGGTTCATGCTGATGGCCTCTTTGGCGTCCAGCGCGAGTGGCACCGGCGCAGCACTGGCTTGCAGTTTGGCCAGCAGGTCGGGTGCGATGGTCAGCAGGTCACAACCGGCCAGCGCCACGATCTGGCCGGTGTTGCGAAAGCTGGCGCCCATCACCTCGGTCTGGATGCTGTGGCGTTTGTAATGGTTGTAGATGGCACGCACACTTTTGACGCCAGGGTCGTTGTCGCCTGCGTTGGCGTCTTCCACCCAGGCTGCGCCGGCGACCTTCTTGTGCCAGTCGTAGATGCGGCCCACAAAGGGGCTGATCAGTTGCACGCCGGCCTCACCACAAGCAACAGCCTGCGCAAAAGCAAACAGCAGCGTCAGGTTGCAGTGAATGCCTTCGCGTTCCAGCGTTTCAGCGGCGCGTATGCCTTCCCAGGTGGCGGCAATCTTGACCAGCACCCGGTTGCGTGGCGTGCCGGCGGCTTCATACAGGCCGATGATGCGGCGCGCGCGCGCCAGTGTGGCGGCGGTGTCGAACGACAGCCGCGCATCCACTTCGGTGCTGACGCGCCCGGGCACCACTTTCAGGATCTCCTGGCCGAAGCGCACCAGCACCTGGTCGGTGATGGCGTCCAGTGCTTCACGGCGGTGCGCCTGTACAGCGCCTTCCAGCAGCGGCGCGTAGTCGGGCTGCTGCACTGCTTTCAGGATCAGGCTGGGGTTGGTGGTGGCGTCCTGCGGCGTGTACTGCGCCAGCTGCAGGAAGTTGCCGGTGTCGGCCACCACGGTGGTCATGGTTTTAAGCTGCTGAAGTTGGTTCATGGGTTTTTGGCTGTGCTGCTGTGCAATGGGCTTGAAGCCTGCAAGCCCGCGATTAGAACCGAGCCTGGGTGGCGGCCGTGCCAGCCCTGCCGCCGATGCGGTGTCCAGGCAACATCGCACATCCCGCTGTGGCTTGAGCGTGACCGCCACGCAGCAAAAGCCTGCTGGCGCCTGCGAAACTCGGGTTTGTTGTCCACCTTCCGGCTTTCCGGCCTGCACCCCAAACGCGCACCATGACCGCGCAGCCCATTCCCGCCACCGCGCTGGTCTGGCCCCAGGGCCTGGCCCTGCCGATGCCCCGCTTTCTTTTGCTGGCCGTGCTGCTGCATGTCTGGCTGGTGCTGATGCTGGGCAATGCGCCGGGCGGCACCGCGCTGCAGGGGCAGGGCGTCTATGGCCGCCTGAACATCACGCTGCAGGGTGCGCCGGTGGGGCCCGCCGGCATGCCGGCGCCACCGCAGTTGCCCGCCACACCCACGGGCGCGCTGGGCGATGCCGAAG
>JAYUPP010000185.1:0-10350 GCA_043760045.1 Betaproteobacteria bacterium | reverse complement strand
GCCGGCGCAGCGCCAGGGGGCACTGGCCGCTGGCGTATGCAATTTCGTCGATGAAACTTTCAGCCGCAAACACATTCGCAAACGCACCCAGGCTGCGCAGCGCCGAACTGCGGCGGCGCGTGTGCACGCTGTGGCAGTGCACCTGCAGGTGGGCGAAGTCGTAGCCCGGCACGGCGTTGCGTTCGGCGCCACCCCCCACCGCCAGCGGCATGTCGATGGCAGGCATTGGCGGCGGTGCGCCTGCCACCTGCCAGGCACCTAACAGCGCAGGTGTGGCCGCACGGCCCGGGCGCCCGCTGTGGCCGGGGCTCCACAGTTCGTGCTGCCAGTGGGTGATGGCGCCTTCGGCGTTCAGTGTGGCCTGCAGTTCCATCACCATCGCGGGGCCGAAAGGGGCGTGGCTCAGTTCGTCGGCACGGCTCCACAGCACGCGCACGCGCTGCCCGGGCAGCGCCTGCGCCAGCCACGCGGCGTCGAAGGCCACGTCGTCGGCGCCGTTGTGGCCGTAACAACCGGCGCCGTCGCGGTGGCGCACACACACCGTGTTTTCAGCCATGGCAAAAGCCAGCGCCAGGTCGCGCCGCAGGTTGAAGATGCCCTGGCTGTGTGAATCCACCCACAAGCGGCCCTGGGCCCACAGCGCCAGCGCACACGCCGGGCCGATGGAGGCGTGCGCAATCCAGGGTTTGGTGTAACGCGCTGCCAGTGTGTTTGCGGTGGCTGGCGTGCCGCTGTGTACACGGGGCGCACCCTTTTCAGCCACCACGCGCGGGGTGCTGGGCAGCGCTTGCAGGTGGGCGGCTTCTTCAGGCACATCGGTGCCCAGCTGCCAGCGTGCCGATGCGGCCATCAAGGCGCAGGCGGCATCGGCCTGCGCCGAGGTGTGGGCCACGACGCCCAACAGGTTGCCGCTGCGCAGCACGCACATCACGCCGTCGAACTGCCGCACTTTCGTTTCATCCACGGCCAACAACTGCGCCCCCAGCTGCGGCGGGTGCAGCACTCGGCCATGCACCAGCGGTGCGTCGGTGGGTGTCCAGTCGTGGATGAAAGCGGCACCGTGCAACTTGGCGGGCAGGTCGGCACGTGGCACCGACTGCCCCACGCTGCAGGGCACGGGGGTGTTGGGCGCAGCTTGTGCCGCTGGCGCGACTTGAACCGCCTGTGCAGCGGCCAGGGCTGCGCAGGCCTGGCGCAGCGCCGCGCCCGCCTGCTGCACCGACAGGCTGCCCGAGGTGACACCTTCATCGGGGCTGTGGTCGGTGTCAACCGGCTCAAAGTGAATGTGCTGCAGCGGCCGGCCCAAAGCATCGGCGACGATTTGCGCCAGCGCGGTGTGGATGCCCTGGCCGATTTCGACCTTGCCGGTGCGCACGCTGACGCGGCCACCGGCCAGCAGCTGCACACGCAGCGTGGCAACTTCGTTCAAGACGCCGCTGCCGCAGCAACACCGGCGGCAAAGGCAGGCGGCGGCATGCCAAGCGCCGCCTGCCTGGCCGCGCGCATGACCGCGCGCACGATGCGGTTGTGCGCGCCGCAGCGGCACAGGTGGCCGTCCAGCGCGTGGCGCACTTCGGCGTCAGTGGGCGTTGGGTTCTTGCGCAGCAGCGCCGCAGCGGCCACCAGCATGCCGGCGCTGCAGTAACCGCACTGTGCCGCCTGCTCGGCCACAAAGGCTGCGTGCAGCACGGCCGGCACGGCGCTGGCCGTCGTGATTTCACGGCCTTCGCAGGCCCACAGCGGGGTCTCGCAGCTTGCCACCGAGCGCCCGTCCAGCAGCACGTGGCAGGCGCCGCAAGCGCTTTCGCCGCAGCCCAGGCGCACGTCGCTCAACTGCAGTTCGTCGCGCAGCACGTGCAGCAACCTTGCTTGCGGCGCGGCGGCCACAGCACGGTCGCCGCCGTTGACGCGCAGGCTCTTCAACAAAATCACCGGCTGCAGAACCAACCCGGCGCGCTGCTATTCAGCGGTGGCGCCCGAGATCTTCACGACGCGCGCCCACTTGGTGATGTCGTTCTGCAAATAACGGTTGAACTCATCCACGCCCATGCTCATCGCCGTGGTGCCTTGCGCGGCCCAGGCGCGGCGCAACTCGGTGTTGCTCGTGATCTTGTTGACTTCGGCGTTCAGCTTGTTGACCACTGCAGCCGGCGTGCCCTTGGGCGCCATCAGTCCCAGCCACAGCGTGGCTTCATAACCGGGCACGCCGGCTTCGGTCATCGTGGGCACGTCGGGCAACACCGACGACCGCGCCTGGCCGGTGGTGGCCAATGCGCGCACCTTGCCGGCCTTGATCTGCTCGGCCATGGTCGGGATGGCGTCGAACATCATTTCCAGCTGGCCACCCAGCACGTCGGCACGTGCACCGGCGCTGCCCCGGTAAGGAATGTGCACCACCGAAATGCTGGCCATCGCCTTGAACAGTTCACCGGCCATGTGATACGGCGTGCCCGGCCCTGACGAGGCATAGGACAAAGCACCTGGCCGCGCCTTCGCGGCCTTGATCAGGTCGGGCAGCGTGCGCGCCGCCACCCCGGGGTGTGTGACGAGCACCAGGTCTGAATAGCTGATGGGTGCGATGGGCACGAAGTCGCGCGTCAGCACAAAAGGCTTGTTAGGAATCAGCGACTCGTTGACGGTGTGTGTGTTGCTCATCAGCAGCAGCGTGTAGCCGTCGGGCGCGGCCTTGGCCACGGCATCGGTGCCGATCACCGAGCCGCCGCCCGGGCGGTTGTCGATGATGAAGTTCTGGCCCAGGTTTTCTTGCAACCGCTGCGCGATGGCGCGGCCATAGACGTCGGCCGAGCCGCCCGGCGCGAAGGGCACGATGATGCGCACGGGGCGGCTGGGGTAGTCCTGCGCCAGCGCCGCGCTGGCGAGCAGCAGGCTGGCCAGGCCGGTGAGAACGTGGCGCTGGGTGCGGACAAAGTTTTGCAGCATGAAGAAGTTTCCCGAGATGGTGTTGCAGCGCCTTTGCTGCCGTGGGTTGCGTCTTGCTGGCGGGGCGCAAAGCGCGCACGGAGCGCAACTTTGGCCCGCAGCAGCCGGTGCAAATGGGCTTGATTGGTATTTAGTGGCTAAGTGCCAAAGACTGTAGCGGCCCGCGCCGCCGCTGTCCATGCGCACCGGCCCTGACGCGCTGCCCACCCGGCGCCCAATTGCCCAGCATGTTCTGCCGACGCCTATAAACGATGTGCGGCAGCCACAGGCTCAATTGCCCAGCATGTTCTGCCGCACGTGCACCAGGTGCGCCAGGCACAAAGCACGTGCTGTCTCGGCGTCACGCTGGCGCAGCGCCCGCACCAGCGCCCGGTGCTCCTGCTCGTATTCACGCCGCCGCTCGGGCGTGGCGCTGCGCCGCTTCAGCACCGCCCATTCGTCCTGCGAGCGCACGTCGTTCATGACCTGCAGCATGGCGCTGATGAAACTGTTGTGCGCCGCCTGCGCCATCGCCGCGTGCAGTGCGGCGTCCCAGCGTTCGAAGTCTTCCAGCGTGGTGGCCGCTTCGGCGCGTGCATTGCATTCGTCCATGCGGTCGAAGTCGGCGGCGGTGGCATTGCCCACACACAGCTCGATGATGGCCGGCTCCAGCACCAGCCGCGCCGCCATCAGTTCAGCCGGGCTCACCGAGAGCGCTGCCGCGGCCGCCGGCGCCCAGGCCAACAGCGCCTGCTGCACCTGGTCAGACACATAGGTGCCGCTGCCCACCGTCTGCGTGATCAACTGGCGCTGTTTGAAGTCTTGCAGCACGCGGCGCACGGTGCTGCGGCTGATGCCGAACGATGCACTCAATGCACGCTCGGCCGGCAGCCGGTGGCCGGCGCGCCAGGTGCGCGAGCGCATGTGCTCAAGCAGCGTTTCGCGCAGGATCAGGGCCTTGTCCATCGGTGGGAGTGCTCGGTGCCAGCGGCGGGTTGCGGTCGAATTGGTCTTGAATGGTAGCATTTGGGTGCCGTTTCTTTTCAGCAAAATATCGATCCAAAGAGGCCCCCCACCATGCGTCTAGCGACTTTTGAATACCAGGGTCAACGCCGGACCGGGCGCCTCACGGCGCCAGCCGCAGGTGGCGCCGATGCAGGCACGGTAGCGATCGAGCTTTTTGAAGCCGACGGCGAGCGCGGTTTGTTGCCCTTGATCGAACGCGCCGCCACCGGTCTGCCCTGGCCAGCTGTCAGCGAACGGGTGCCGCTGGCAGCCGTCAAACTGCTGGCGCCGCTGCCGCTGCCGCGCCGCAATATCTTCTGCGTCGGCCGCAATTACCGTGCGCATGCGCAGGAGCTGAAGGCCAGTGTGTTCAAGGACAACACGGCAGTGATCGATAGCTGGCCCATCATCTTTTCCAAGGTGCCTGAAACAGTGGTGGGGCCCGGTGCCAACGTGCGTTTCATGCGCAGCATCTCGCAGCAGATTGACTACGAAGCCGAGCTCACCATCGTCATCGGCCGGGGCGGGCGCAACATCAGCCGCAACGATGCGATGAAGCATCTGTTTGGCTACACCATCATCAACGACGTCACCGCGCGCGACGTGCAGATGCGCCACGCGCAGTGGCACCTGGGCAAGAGTTTTGACACCTTTTGCCCGATGGGCCCGTGGCTGGTGACGGCCGATGAACTGGACGGCAGCAACACCCGTGTGCGCTGCTGGGTCAACGGTGACCTGCGGCAAGACGCGCGCACCACCGACCTGATCTTCGACATTCCGGCGCTGATAGAAACCTGCTCACGCGGCATCACGCTGCACCCCGGCGACCTCATCGCCACCGGCACCGCCGCCGGTGTGGGCATGGGCATGACGCCGCCCCGCTGGCTGCAGCACGGCGACGTGGTGCGCATCGAAATCGACGGCCTGGGTGTGCTGGAAAACGCATTTGTGCAAGAGGACTTTTCATGAACGGACTTTTCATGAACGCACCTTTGATGAACAGACCTTTGATGAACAGACCTTTGATGACCACGCGCTGCACCACAACGCTGTTAGCCCTGGCCGCGCTGCTGGCCCTGCCGGCGCTGCACAGCCTGCCCGCCCACGCGCAAAGCAACTGGCCCGACAAAACCATCACCTTGATCGTGCCCTTTCCGCCGGGTGGCGTGGCCGACACCGTGGCGCGCCCGGTGGCTGCAGCGCTCGCCAGGGAGCTGCGGCAATCCGTGGTGGTGGAAAACAAGGTGGGCGCCGGCGGCGCACTGGGCATCGCCACCGCAGCACGCGCGCCCGCTGACGGCTACACGCTGCTGCTGAGCCTGTCGTCCATCTCCATCCTGCCCGAGGCCGACACGCTGCTCGGCCGCAAGCCCAGTTTCACGCTCAACCAGTTCAAACCCATTGCCCGCTTCACTGCCGACCCCACGGTGCTGGTGGTGCGCGCCGAGGCGCCGTGGAAAACGCTGGCTGAATTGGTTGCTGACGCGAAGAAAAAGCCCGGCACCTACAACTATGGCAGTTCGGGCAATTACGGCACCATGCATGTGCCGATGGAAATGCTGAAAGCCAGCGCCGGTTTTCGCATGACCCACATCCCCTACACCGGCGCCGGCCCGGCGCTGCTGGCGCTGTTGGGCGGGCAGGTGGACGCCGTGGCCAGCGGCCCCAGCACGGTGGCTGCGCACATCAAAAGCGGCCGCCTGCGCGCGCTGGCGCATTGGGGCGACAAGCCGCTGGCGGCTTTGCCCGATGTGCAAAGCCTGAAACAGCTGGGCCATGCCGCCACCTTCGCGCAGTGGTCGGCGCTGTTTGCACCGGCCGGCACGCCCGACGAGGTGCTGCAAAAACTGCGCGCGGCGGCGCGCAAGGTGGCGGCCGACCCTGCGGTGGTGATGACCATCAACCGCGCTGGCAGCCCTGTTGAGTATCTGGATGCGCCCGAGTTCCAGACCTACTGGGACCAGGACGCGCGCCTGATGACGCAGGCCGTGCGCCGCATTGGGCGCGTGGACTGAAAGCAGGTCCGAGCGGCTGAACGGCGGTCCCGTCGTCCCTGTAGGCTTGCGGCTTGCGCCGCGCGGCGGCAGGGGGGTTGGCATGAAAGTCTGCATCGTTGGCCTGGGTGCCGTGGGCGGTGTGCTGGCGGGCTGGCTGGCGACGCGCCTGCCGGCGGGCCGGGTGCAACTGTCGGCGCTGGCGCGTGGCGCCACGCTGCTGGCCGTGCAACAGAACGGCCTGCGTCTGCGCGAGGGCGGGCGCGAGGGCGGGCGCGAGACCACAGCCGTGCTGCAGGCCAGCGATTCAGCGGCCGCATTGGGCCCGCAAGACCTGGTTGTCGTGGCGGTGAAAGCCCACGCCTTGCCGGCTGCAGCAGCGGCGGTGGCCGCCCTGTGCGGCCCGCACACGCTGGTGCTGACGGCGATGAACGGCGTGCCCTGGTGGTTTTTTGAAGGCGGTGTGCCGGCCGGAAACCCCTGCGCGGGCCTGGCACTGCGCAGCGTGGACCCGGCGGGCGAAATCGCACGCCTGATACCGGCACCGCGTGTGCTGGGCGGCGTGGTGCACTTTTCCAGCACCAGCCCGGCGCCCGGCGTGGTGCAGCACGTCAACGGCAACGGCCTCATTCTGGGCCGCGCCACCGCCGCAGTGGCTGCAGCGGGCACCGACGAAGCCGTGCAGGCCGTGGCCGCGCTGCTGGCCAATGCCGGCCTGGCGGTGACGGTGTCGCCACACATTCAACGCGACCTGTGGTTCAAGCTGTGGGGCAACATGACCATGAACCCGGTGTCGGCGCTCACCGGCGCGGCCAGCGACCGCATGCTGGACGATCCGCTGGTTCGTCAGTACATGAGTGCAGTTATGCGTGAAGCGCAGGCCATCGGCGCTGCCTTTGGCGTGCCCATCGAGCAGCAGCCCGACGACCGCCATGCCGTGACCCGCAAGCTGGGCAGCTTTCGCACCAGCATGCTGCAAGACGCGCTGGCCGGGCGGCCGCTGGAGATTGACGCCTTGCTCGGCGCGGTGCGTGAAATCGGCCAGCACCTGGGGCAGGCCACGCCGTTCATGGACAGCCTGCTGGGCCTGGTGCGGCTGATGGCACGCGAACGTGGGCTGTACCCGCCGCCTGACCTTCAAACTGAAGCGCCGGGCAACGTGGCACCCGCACCACAAGCCGCTGCGGGTTGACGCCCTGGTGCCAAATGGTGCCGACATGCGTCATTAAATCGGTGTTTGTCAATCCCTTGTTTGACTAGAATTGCATCACCTTGAAACAGCGGCGGCGCGCGAGGTGCGGGTGCGGCTGGCGTTCAGCGGTTCACTTGGCAGTCACCGAGCCGCCCGCCTACCCCCTTGAACACCGGTTCACTGTCATCGCGTTTTTCTGACTTGCTGTCGGTCGCCAGGCGCGTGCGTTGCAGCGCCGCTGCGGCGCTGTCGTGGACGAAGCCGCGTACGCTGTGGTGGACGCTGTGGTGCACCCTGTCGTGGACCCTGGTGTCGCCCAACTGGGCGGCGGCGGGCCCTGGTGCAGCAGCGCCGGCTACGGCCAACCGCTGTTCATGGGACAGCCCCGGCACCAACCCGTATGGCGGTGAGTTGGCCGCTGCGGTCGACCGCTACACCGACATCCCCGAGCCCACCCGGGCGGCGCTGAAGGCGCGCATGGCCAGTCAGCGTTATGACGACGTCGCGGTGATTGGCCGCGACCACATCAGCGGCACAGCGTCTTACGGCCCCGAGCTGCGCGACATGCACTTCGGCAACGGCCGTTTGTGCCGCACCGTGACGCGCCAGCGCTGGGCCGCTGGTGCCGAGGAACGCGGCCTCGTCTACTGCGAGGCCGGCCATTGCCTCATCGTGCCGACGGTGTGCCGCAACGTCAGCCGCGTGACGCGGCGCCCTGCTACCACCCAGCAGCCGGGCAGCGGCGGCGGCGGCGCGGGCGCGGGCTCCGGTGCGGGTGCGGGTGCGGGTGCTGGCCCCGCGGTGGTGCTGGTGCCGGAAACCGCCGAATTGCAGTTCGACGCGCCGGGTGCAGGCCGCGCGCTCGGCAGCAGCGATGCCTTGCCCTGGACCGGCCCGACCGCGCTGACGCTGGTGGGCAGCGGCGCAAGTTCGGGCGCTGCCGAGACCCTGGCGCCGGCGCTGGCGCCGCTGCCTGGGGCCCAGTTTGGGGCACCGAATGGCGGCGGGTCGTTTGCCGGCTTGAGCGACGGGCCGGTCTGGAACGGCCACGAAAACGGCCAAGGAAGTCGGTTGACTAACGGACAAGATGCATGGCATGGTGGGCCTTCGTCGGGCACACCACCCCAGCCGCTGGCGGCCCCGGCTCCGTGGCAAGACGGTGGTGCGGGTTGGCTGCCCGGGGGGCCGGAACTGATTTCCAACCCCGTGCCCGAGCCGGGTGCCTGGGTTTTGTGGCTGCTGGGCCTGGCGACGCTGGCGGCCGCCTGCCGGCGGCACCGCCGCTTGCAGCTGCCGCCGGCCACCGCTTGATGTGGAAGTGTTCCATGATCCGGGGCGCTGCCCCGCATCATGAAACTTAATGTGGAAGTTTTCCATGATCCGGGGCGTTGCCCCGCATCATGAAACTTGGCGGCGGTAAGGGTCAGCGAAGCCCATGCCCAGCAGCAGCGCCGATTCCCGCGCTTCCATCTGCCGGGCTTGTGCACGTTTGATGTGGTCCATGCCCTGCGCATGCAGCGCGCCGTGCACCAGCAGGTGGGCGTAGTGGGCCTGCAGGCTGACACCCTGCGCAAGCGCTTCAGCTTCAACCACCGGCGCGCACAGCACCAGGTCGGCCACCACCACCGGCGCCCGTTCATAGTCGAAGGTCAGCACGTTGGTGGCATGGTCCTGGCCCCTGAAATCGCGGTTCAGTGCCTGGCCTTCTTCATGCCCGACGATGCGCACCGTGATCTGCGCCGGCGCCGCCAGCGCCCGGCGCAACCAGCGCTGCACCCGGTGGCGCGGCAACTGCGCCCGATGGCGGGCATCGGCGAACTGCAGTGACAGCTGCAACGGCGGCTGCAACGGCGGCGACGCGGCCAAGGCGGGTGATGCGGGCTGAGCAGGCAACGGCGACTTCTTCGACATCGGCTCGTGTTACCTCAAAGCCGAGCCCGGGCCCGGGCCCGCTGCCGCAGCCTGCGCCCGTGTTTGCGCCTCTTCCTGCACCCGGTCGTAAGCCTGCACGATGCGCGCCACCAGCGGGTGGCGCACCACGTCGGCCACGGTGAACTGGGTCAGGCCAATTCCTTGCACGCCGGCCAGCACCTGCTGCGCTTCCACCAGGCCGCTGGTAACGCCTTTGGGCAGGTCGATCTGGCTCACGTCACCGGTCACCACGCAGCGGCTGCCAAAGCCGATGCGGGTGAGGAACATCTTCATCTGTTCACTGGTGGTGTTTTGCGCTTCGTCCAAAATCACAAAAGCATGGCTCAATGTGCGCCCGCGCATGAAGGCCAGCGGCGCAATTTCGATCAGGCCTTTTTCGAAAGCGCGTGCCACCTTGTCCAGGCCCATCAGGTCGTACAGCGCGTCGTACAGAGGCCGCAGATACGGGTCCACCTTCTGCGCCAGGTCGCCGGGCAAAAAGCCCAGCCGCTCGCCGGCTTCAACCGCCGGCCGCGTCAGCACGATGCGCTGCACGCCCAGGCGTTCCAGCGCGTCCACCGCGCAGGCCACGGCCAGGAAGGTTTTGCCCGTGCCGGCGGGGCCGATGCCGAACGTGAGGTCGTGGCCCAGCATCTGCTGCAAGTAGTGGGTCTGGTTCGGCGTGCGGCCGCGCAAGTCGCTGTGGCGTGTGCGCAGCGCCAAGGGCGGCGTGCCGGCGGGCGCCGGCGTCTCGTGCGGGCTGTTCTGGCTGTCCACCAACATCAGCTGCAAGGCTTGGGCGCTGATGGGCTCTTCGGCGCGTGCATGCAGCGCGTCGAGCAGCCGCACCCCTTGGTCGAGCGCGCTGCGGGCGCCTTCGAGCCTGAACTCGGCACCCCGGCGCTGCAGCTTTAGCGCCAGCGCCACTTCGATGCTGCGCAGATGGCAGTCCAGCGGCCCGCACAAGTGGGCCAGGCGCCGGTTGTTGTCGGGGTCAAAACGGTGCAGTCGAATCAAGGCGGTGGGTCAGGAATCACAGGGGCGTTCATTGTCGCAGTGCTGTCGGTGCAAGGTCAGCACTGCGCCCGCATGCAGAATCATTGGTTTTGGCTGGCCCCCGCTGCCACCCCACCCGATGCTGCGTGTCTTGCCACTGTTGACCTGCTTGCTGACCGTGTTGACCGTGCTGGTGGCTGGCGCCTGGGCGCCTGCGGCGCGCGCCGACACTTTGGTGTTGCGCCAGGCGATAACGGCCAGCGGCGGCGGTGACCGCTTTCCAGCCGAGTTGCGCGCCCGCGCCGTCAGCCTGCCCGACGAATGGGCGCAGTC
>JAYUPP010000184.1:0-3883 GCA_043760045.1 Betaproteobacteria bacterium | reverse complement strand
TGCGGTCGCGGGTGGAAAAGCGGCTGCTGCGCACGCTGGGCTCAAAGCGGTCAACCAGCGCGTGGGCGCGTTCGACCACGGCACGCAGCTCGGCTTGCGGCTTGAAGCCGGGCAGTGCGACGTAGCCAGCTTCTTGCCACTGCGCAAGCTGTCTGGGGTTGAGCATGAAGGGGTGTTGTGAAAAACGCAGCACGGGCCGTGCAAGGCACGCATTTTCATCATGAATGCAGGGTTTGCAGCTTATCTTCTGTCGCCGTCCCAGAACGACCGCGCCACATCCGTGGTTCGCACCTCACAGGAGTTCCCCCATGCCCCAAGGCACCGCAAAAAACCCGCTGCGCCTGCAGCACTTCACCGCTGCCGTGCTGGCCACGCTGCCGGTGTGGCAAGCCAGCGCCTGGGCGCAGACGCCGCCTGCCGCAGGCCAGCTGCAAACCATCACCGTGACGGCCGAGCGGCGGCTGGAAAACATCCGCGATGTGCCCAGTTCGGTGTCGGCCTTGCAGGGCGACATCCTGGAAGCGCTGGCCACCAGCGGCCAGGATGTGCGCGCGTTGTCGGGCCGGGTTCCCAGCCTGAACATCGAATCGTCTTTCGGCCGCGCTTTTCCGCGTTTTTACATCCGTGGTTATGGCAACACCGACTTCCGGTTGAATGCGTCGCAGCCGGTTTCGCTGGTCTATGACGACGTGGTGCAGGAGAACCCCATCCTCAAGGGTTTCCCGGTTTTTGACGTGAGCCGCGTGGAAGTGTTGCGCGGCCCGCAAGGCACACTGTTTGGGCGCAACACGCCCGCCGGTGTGGTGAAGTTTGATTCCGTCAAACCGGGCAAAGGCACTGACGGTTACGCCAGCATTTCAGCCGGTACTTTCAAAACCGTGAACGCCGAAGGGGCAGCCAACCTGGCGCTGGGCGCGGGCCTGGCGATGCGCATTTCGGTGCTGAACCAGACGCGCGACGACTGGGTGAAAAACACCTTCGCCGGCCCCACCAGTGAACTGGAGGGTTATCGCGACAGTGCGTTGCGTGTGCAACTTGGGTATGACGGAAAAGCTGCCGGCGGCAGTGACCTCAGCGTGCTGGCCAACGTGCACGGCCGCGACTACAAAGGCAGCGCGCGCCTGTTCCGCGCCAACATCATCCAGCCCGGCAGCAACAACCTGGTGGCAGGCTTCGACGAACGCAAGATTTCCACTGATGGTGTGAACGACGCCGAACTGCAAAACGTCGGCGGCAGCCTGCGTGTGCGCATAGGCTTGCCGGGCATGGCGCTGCATTCCATCACCGGCTATGAACACGTCAAAACCTTCAGTCGCGGCGACATCGACGGCGGTTTTGTCATTCCCCAGCCCTTTCCTGCGCCCAACATCACCGGCCCTGGCTTCATCCCGTTCTCTTCAGAGTCTGCCGACGGCATGCCCAAACACAGCCAGTTGACCCAAGAGCTGCGGCTGGAATCCAACAGTGGCGGGCCGCTGAGCTGGCAGGCGGGTGTTTTTCTGTTCAGGGAAGACTACAAGATCGAAAGCTTCAGCTACGACTCACCTTCAGCCAACGCGCAAGACGGCTACCTGCGTGTGCGGCAGAAAAACGATGCGGCGGCGGTGTTTGGCAACGTCAACTTCAGCGTCACGCCCGAGTTCAAAGTGCGTGCCGGCTTGCGTTACACCCGTGACAGCAAGACCTTTGCAGCGGAGGACTACAACGCCAGCGGCTTTGCGCCGTGTATTGCGCCGTCCAACAACATAGTTCTGGGGCCACCCGGCACCTTGGTGGGGCCCGTCAAGTGCACGCTGGCTCAACTGGGTTCCTTGGGTCCACTTTCGGCCAACCCGAAGGACAACAAGTTGACTTGGGACTTGAGTGGCACCTACGCTCTGAACAAGGACACCACCGCCTATGCCCGCGCCGCAACCGGCTTCCGCGGCTCCAGCGTGCAGGGCGCCAGCGCCTTCAACAACCAGTCGGTGGCCGGACCAGAAACCAACACGTCGGTCGAAGCCGGTGTGAAGGCCGACCTGTTCAACCGTCGCGCACGCCTGGCTTTCTCCGCTTTCAGCTACACGGTCAAGGACCTTCAGTTGACGGCAGTGGGCGGTGCCGGCAATGCCAACATCTTGCTGAGCGCGAAGAAGGCGGTCGGCCAGGGCTTTGAGCTGGACCTGCAGTCGGTCTTGAGTGACCAGCTGCTGGCCAGCTTCGGCGTCGGCTACAACGACACCAAGATCAAGGACGCCGGTTTGATCGTCTCGGCCTGCGGCAATGGACAGAGTTCGGCGAACCCGCCGATACCCAACTGCACCATTGCGAATCGCAACTTCTACGACCTTGCCTCAAATTCGCAGAAGGCTTACATCGACGGCAACCCGTTGCCGCAGGCGCCCAAGACCACCGCCAACTTCACGCTGAAGTTCACGCAGCCGGTGGCGATGTTTGGCGGGGGCGAGTTCTACGCCTTCACCGACTGGGTCTACCGCAGCAAGGTCAACTTCTTCCTCTACGAGTCCACCGAATTCACTGGCAAGGCGATGACCGAAGGCGGCCTGCGGCTGGGTTACACCT
The DNA here is from genome assembly GCA_043760045.1 of Betaproteobacteria bacterium. Lineage (GTDB taxonomy): Bacteria > Pseudomonadota > Gammaproteobacteria > Burkholderiales > Burkholderiaceae_C > Rubrivivax. Next base: position 1,321 of record JAYUPP010000184.1, on the reverse strand, counting down.
GGGGCAACGGCAAGTACGACGTGGCGGTGTTTGCGCGCAACATCACCGACCAGATCCGCATCGTGGGCGGCATCGACTTCAACAACCTCACCGGCTTTGTCAACGAGCCGCGCACCTTCGGCGCGCAGTTCAAGGCCAGTTTCTGACGCGGCGACAGCAGCGGCGCGCGGCCCGGGCGTGCCGCTAGACTGCGCCGGCGATGCACCTCAAAACCCTGGGCCTGCAGCCCTATGCGGCCACCGTTGCCGCGATGCGCGACTTCACCGCCGCGCGCGGCCCCGACACGCCCGACGAGCTGTGGCTGGTGGAACACGAGCCGGTGTTCACACAAGGCCTGGCCGGCAAACCCGAACATGTGCTGATGGCGGGCGACATACCGGTGGTGCAGACCGACCGCGGCGGGCAAGTGACGTACCACGGCCCGGGGCAGGTGGTGGCCTACCCGCTGCTGGACCTGCGCCGGCTTGGTTATTTCGTCAAAGAGTATGTGTTCCGCATCGAAGAGGCGGTGATTCACACGCTGGCGGATTACGGCCTGACCGGCCACCGCGTGCGCAGCGCGCCGGGCATTTATGTGCGGCTGACCGACCCCTGCGGCCATGCACCGCTGCAGGTACACAGCGTCGATCCTTTCCAGGGCCTGGGCAAAGTGGCAGCGCTGGGCATCAAGCTCAGTCGCCACTGCACTTATCACGGTGTGGCGCTGAACGTGAAAATGGATTTAACGCCATTCGAGCGCATCAACCCTTGTGGTTATGCTGCTCTGCAGACGGTGGACTTGAAGGGGCTGGGTGTGGATGTGGATGGCTCCACTGCGGCCTTGCTGCTGGCAGAGCACTTGCAGCGGCGCCTGCGGGCTTGAAGGCACAGTGTCTGGTTCCCTCTCCCTGCAAGGAAAAGGGAGCCATGCAGCGCTTCACGCCAACCCCATCCGCACCAGCCGCCCAGGTCGTTCTGCGGTGATAAAACCCCCGCGTTGCACCGCCCGCCCTGCCACCCACGTCCCCAGGTAGCCCTCGGCCTGCTGCAGAAAGCGTCGGCCACCGGCCGGCAGGTCGCGCACCAACTGCGGTGCACCAACCGACAGTTGCACAGGGTCGATCAGGTTCAAGTCAGCACGCAGACCCACGGCGATGCGCCCCCGGTCGGCCAGGCCCAGATAGTCTGCATTGCGGCCGCTGAGCAGGTGCACCGCCTGTTGCAGGGTCAACTTTTCTCCCACGCGGTCGCGCACCCAGTGCGTGAGCATGAAGGTGCTGAAGCTGGCGTCGCACACGGTGCCCACATGCGCGCCCGCATCGCTGAGCGCGGCCAACGCGCG
>JAYUPP010000183.1:0-3903 GCA_043760045.1 Betaproteobacteria bacterium | reverse complement strand
GGTGGCACATCGACATCCAGTGCGCGAAGTGCGCCACGCCGTTCAGGCAACGACCCGAGGTGTGGGTCGCGTACCGGCCGCGCCGCAGGCGCTCGACGTAAGCCGGAACTTGGGCAGACAGCGGGCCTTCAAGTAACCAGGCTTGAAGCAAGGGGTTGATCGCAGCGATCTTGGGCATGACGGTCTCCGGTGGTGGAGACGTCAGTGCTGCACAGGCAGCGAACTTATGTCCAGTGCAATGGACCGTCGCACCCCGGATCGCCAGAGCTGGCGCGGCCTCCGGCCTATGCCTGACCAGGACTTCTCATAACTGGGGTCTTCTCATAATGGCCGCCAGCAGACCTTCACCTCTTGTCGCAATGCGCGTCGTCAACCCCTGCTTCCGTGCCTCTTGACTGAAACCGGCTTCTTCTCAAACTGACGAGCGGTTTTCGCGCGGTGAGCGTTGTGCGAAACGCTGTGCCAGTGATTCAGATTTGAAAGAAAAGTGGATCCCGGGGTTGGAGCGATGTGGCCGCGCAGCGCATACACCGGCGGTTGCTGCCGGCCCAGATTTTTCTGGGAATCGACGCAAGCCGTTTGGGCCTACAGGCTGGCCAGCAGCATGCTGCGGTAGTCCTCGCGAGTGGCCAGGCGCGGGCCGGTTTTGTGGCAGTGGTCGGCCATGGCGCCGTCTATCACCCGTTCAAACTGGTCTTCGCCCACACCCATCGCGCGCAGGCCCGAGGGCAGGCCCAGTCGGGCATTCATGGCCGTGATGGCCGCTGCCACTTCGTTGCCCTGGCTGTCGCAGCCCGGCAGGCCCATCGCCTGCGCCATGCGCTGGAGTCGTCGTTCATTCTGCATCGACGGTGCCTGCGCGTTGAAGCGCACCACGGCTGGCAAGAACATCGCGTTCAGCGTGCCGTGGTGCAGGCGCCGGTTCACGCCACCCAGGCTGTGCGACAGCGAATGCACACAGCCCAGGCCTTTCTGAAAGGCCATCGCGCCTTGCATGCTGGAAGACATCATCGCCCAGCGGGCTTCGCGGTTGCTGCCGTCGCGGGTGGCGGTTTCGATCTGCGCCCAGCCGCGCGCCAGGCCGTCCAGCGCAATGCCGTCGGCCGGTGGGTTGACGGCCGGCGCCATGAAGGTTTCCATGCAGTGGGCGATGGCGTCCATGCCTGTTGCGGCCGTCAACAGCGGCGGCAGGCCCAGCGTGAGTTCAGGGTCTAACAACGCAGCTTTGGGCACCAGGTGCCAGCTGTGAAAACCCAGCTTGCGGCCGTCGTCCACGATGACGATGGCGCCGCGTGCCACTTCGCTGCCGGTGCCGGCCGTGGTGGGCACGGCAATCAGCGGCGCCACGCGTTCGGTGATGAGCGCACTGCCAACTTCAATGGTGGCGTAGGTCTTCAGCGGCCCGGGGTGCGTGGCTGCGATGGCCACGCCTTTCGCCAGGTCGATGCTGGAGCCACCGCCCACCGCCACCAGGCCGTCGCAGCCGTGGGCCTGGTACGCCGCCACGGCGGCGCGCACCGCCGCTTCGGTGGGGTTGGACGGCGTGCCGTCAAACACCGCGTGCGGCAGGTCGGCCAGCGCCTGCAGCGCGTGTTGCAAGACACCGGCGGCGCGCACGCCGGCGTCGCTGACGACCAGCGGCTTTTTCATGCCGACACGGGCACATTCAGACTGCAGCAGGCGCACGGCGCCGAAGTCGATGTCGATCTGGGTGATGTACTGGATGCGGGCCATGGCGGGTGCGGGGTGAAAGTGAAGTGGATGGTGACTGCCGGGCGGCGGCTTGCTACACCGGCTGCCGTGCCGGCTGCGATGTGGGCTGCGGTGCGCTCGCCAGTATCCTCTGGCCCGCTCCGCTTGCTGACGCGCAACCGCACACTGCTCGCGCTGTGATCATCTGCCCGCATTCACCACTCCAACCCCGAACCCAAGGTGCCGCATGCCCAGCCGAGAAAGCTTCCGTCACCTGGAACGTCTGCGTGTGCGCTGGGCCGAGGTGGACCTGCAGAAAATCGTTTTCAATGGCCACTACCTGATGTATGCCGACACCGCCGTGGCCGGCTACTGGCGCGCGCTGGCGATGCCCTACCACGACACCATGCAGGAGCTGCAGGGTGACCTGTACATGCGCAAGGCGACGCTGGAATACGCGGGCCCGGCGCGTTACGACGAACAACTGCAGGTGGGCATCCGCTGCGCGCGCGTCGGCAACACATCGATGGTTTTTGAGACGGCCATCTGCAGGGGCGACACGGTGCTGGTGCACGGCGAAATGGTTTATGTGTTTGCCAACCCCGAGACAATGACCAGCAAGCCGGTGCCCGACACGCTGCGTGCGTTGTTCACCGCGTTTGAAGCCGGTGAGACGATGGTGCAGGTGGCCATCGAAGCCTGGCCCCCAGCCGCAGCCATCGCGCGCGCCATGCGCCAACAGGTGCTGGTGCAAGAACAGCAACTGCCGGCCGAACTGGTGGAAGACGCTGACGACGACGCCGCGCTTCACGCGGTGGCGCGCAACCGCTACGGCCTGGTGGTGGGCACGGGCCGGCTGCTGATGGGCACTGATGGCCAGGCGCAACTGGGCCGCATGGCGGTGCTGGCCAGCGTGCGCGGTGCGGGCGTGGGCCGGCTACTGTTGGAAGCCTTGGCGCGCCAGGCGCAGGCACAAGGCTGCACGGTGCTGAACTTGCATGCCAGTGCCGGCGCCGAAGGTTTTTACGCACGTGAAGGCTTCACTTCGGTGGGTGCGGCCTTTGAACACGGCGGTGTGCGGCACCAAACCCTGCAGCGGCGGTTGTAGCTTTCAGCGCGGCTCGAAGCGTTCAATGTGGCGCTGCGCGGCGGGTGGCGCCAGCGGTGCCAGATGCAGTGCGGCCTCGGCTTCAATGGCGTTCAGCAGGCCGGCGCCGATGCCTTCTGGCGTTGCATAAATCTCCATCAGCGTGGTGCTGCCGGTTGTGTCGTCAGCGCGTTGCAGCAGCCGGGCCTGCAGCCCCGGGTGTTGCTGCTGCAGCGCCCGTTGCAAAGCGCGCGCGGCTTCCAGCGCCGGCTGCGCCTGCGCGGCGCCCACTTTCCAGTAGATGTAAAGCTCAGTGCCCACCCGGCTGACCGCCGCGACCCGTCAGCTGTCAGCCGGCGCCGTCAGCGCATAGGGCAGGGTGCCCGGCAGCAGCAGCGGGCCTGCGGCCGACCCCGCGTGCAGCGTGCCGGCCTGCAGCGCCGCCATCTTCAGTTCAGCCAGCGCGGCGTGTTCGCCGCCGGCGCTGGTGCCCGCCAGCGCCACCATGCCGGCAGGCTGACCGGGGTCGGCGCTGCTGAAGATTTCTTGCCCCACCTGCAGCGGCAGTTCGCCCAGCAGCACATAAGCGCGGCGCTTCAGCGTGCCGCGATACTGGCTGCGCGCCACCACTTCCTGGCCCGGATAACAGCCTTTCTGAAAACTCACGCCGCCCACCAGTTCAAGGTTCACCATCTGCGGCACAAAGCAGTCTTGCGTGGCCGCCTGCACACGCACCACGCCACTGTGCACTTCCAGCCAGCGCCAATGTTCTTCGCTGAAAAATGGCAGGGCGGGCGCTTGCGCCGCCGCCACCAGGTAACGCGGCACGGCACGGCCTTGCAGCACGGCGTCGGGCAGGCGCACGCAGTCGGCAACTGACGCATTAACTTCCATACGGTGCTGACCCCAAACGGCCAGCCGCTGCGCCGGGTCCAGCAGTTGCTGCGCCGCCGTGCCCGCCGCGCCCCACAAAGGCCATGCGGCGCTGGCGTCGCTGAGCTTGCACTTGGCACGCAGCACAAACATCGACAAGCGTTTCAAGGTCGCGGGCAGCAGGTCGGCGCTGCAGGCCAGCATCAGGCTGTCGGGGCTGGCCGGGCTGGTCGCGCCGTCGGGGCTGGCTG
>JAYUPP010000182.1:0-10437 GCA_043760045.1 Betaproteobacteria bacterium | reverse complement strand
GACCCGAACGCCTGCCGAAGGCCATGGCGCGATTTCACGCGGCATGGCTGGCGACGGCGCGCTTTCCTGCTGCGGCCACTCATGCCGGGCCTGCGCTGCTCGCCGTACGGGTGTACGGCTGCGCTGCAGTGCCCAACCTGAGAGCCCTCGCGACGGAAATCGCACCATCGCGGGGCGTGATGAGCCAACACCCAGAGTCAATGACCGGAGCTGATTCTTGGCCGTAGAAAAGCGCGTTCGCTTCAAAAGCAGGTGGTTGCCTTGGGTGCTGGTGGCGCCGCAGATGGCCATCGTGCTGGTGTTTTTTTTCTGGCCCGCAGGCCAGGCGCTGTTTCAAAGCGTGCTGCGTGAAGACGCCTTTGGCACCAGCAGTGAATTTGTCGGCCTGCAGAACTTTCAGCGCCTGTGGGAAGACGACACCTACCTGGCGTCGTTCAAAACCACCGCTGTGTTTTCGGTGCTGGTGGCGAGCATCGGCCTCACCCTGTCGTTGCTGCTGGCGGTGATGGCCGACCGCATCGTCAAGGGCTCGGGCTTTTACCGCACGCTGCTGATCTGGCCCTATGCAGTGGCACCCGCAGTGGCCGGTGTCTTGTGGCTCTTCATGTTTGCACCCAGCATCGGCATCGTCAGCTTCTGGCTGCGCGCAGCCGGTTTTGACTGGAACCACTTGCTGAACGGCACCCACGCGATGACGCTGATCGTGATGGCGGCGGTGTGGAAACAGCTCTCGTACAACTTCCTCTTTTTCCTGGCCGGCCTGCAGTCGATACCCAAAAGCTTGATCGAGGCTGCGGCCATCGACGGCGCAGGCCCGTGGCGCCGGTTCTGGACGGTGCAGTTTCCGCTGCTCACGCCAACCACGTTTTTCCTGCTCGTCATCAACATCATCTATGTGTTCATCGACACCTTTGCCATCGTTGACGCGGCCACTTCGGGCGGGCCGGGCAAAGACACCTCCATCCTCGTCTACAAGGTGTATTTCGACGGCTTCAAGGCCATGGATTTGGGCGGTTCGGCGGCGCAGTCGGTGGTGCTGATGGTGATTCTGGTGGCGCTCACCGTGGTGCAGTTTCGCTACGTCGAGAAGAAGGTGAATTACTGATGCGTGCTGCACAGAAGGCTGAGAACCGCCATGGTTGAAAACCGCCCGGTGGCCAACGCCTTGTCGCACCTGGTGCTGATACTGGGTGTGCTGATCGTCGCTTTCCCGGTTTACATCACCTTCATCGCCAGCACACAAACGGCCGAGCAAATCGTGCAGAACGTGCCGATGTCTTTGCTGCCTGGAACCAACATCGTCGAAAGCTACAGGCTGGCACTGTTTGGTGGCATCACCGAATACGGCAGCAAGATACCGCCAGTGGCGCCGATGATGATGGTCAGCCTGGTCAGCGCGCTGACGATTGCGCTTGGAAAAATTGCCATCTCGTTGTTGTCGGCTTTTGCAGTGGTGTACTTTCGTTTTCCGGGCCGCAGCATCGTCTTCTGGATGATCTTCGTGACGCTGATGCTGCCGGTGGAAGTGCGCATCTTGCCCACCTACAAAGTGGTGTCTGACCTCGGCATGCTGAACAGCTATGCCGGCCTGACGGTGCCGCTGATCGCCAGTGCCACCGCAACGTTTTTGTTCCGCCAGTTTTTCCTGACCGTGCCCGATGAACTGGTGGAAGCGGCGCGCATCGACGGCGCCGGGCCGATGCGCTTTTTCTGGGACGTGCTGCTACCGCTGTCACGCACGTCGATTGCGGCGCTGTTCGTGATTCAGTTCATCTACGGCTGGAACCAGTATCTGTGGCCGCTGCTCGTCACCACCAACGAAAACATGTACCCGGTGGTGCTGGGCATCAAGCAGATGATTTCCGGCGGCGATGCAGCCACCGAATGGAACGCGGTGATGGCCACCGCGATATTGGCGATGATCCCGCCGGCGCTGGTCGTCATCCTGATGCAGAAGTGGTTCGTCAAGGGCCTGGTGGACACTGAAAAATGAAACACGAAACCCGGGTGCGAACAGAGGCGGAAACAGGGGTGCACACATGGGATCAATAGCCCTTCGCAACGTCGAAAAAACCTACGGCCGCGGGCCGGGGGCAAACAAGGTGATACACGGCGTGAATGCCGAGATACCCGACGGCGAGTTCATCGTCATCGTCGGCCCCAGCGGCTGCGGCAAGAGCACGCTGCTGCGCATGGTGGCGGGGCTGGAAGACATCAGCGGTGGCGAGATTCACATCGCCGGGCGCATCGTGAACAGATTGGAACCGGCCGAACGCGACATCGCGATGGTGTTCCAGAACTACGCCCTCTATCCGCACATGAGCGTGTTCGACAACATGGCGTATGGGCTGAAGATCGCGAAGCTGCCGGTGGCCGAGATCGAAACCCGCGTCAACAAGGCGGCGAAGATTCTGGAGCTCGGTGGCCTGCTGCAGAGGAAGCCGCGTGAACTGTCGGGCGGCCAGCGCCAGCGCGTGGCGATGGGCCGTGCCATCGTGCGCCAGCCGGCGGTGTATTTGTTCGACGAGCCGCTGTCGAACCTGGACGCCAAACTGCGTGCACAAACACGGCTGGAAATTCAGAAGCTGCACCGCGAACTGGGCGTGACTTCGCTCTTTGTCACTCACGACCAGGTGGAAGCGATGACGCTGGCCGAGCGCATGATCGTGATGAACGGCGGCCGCATCGAACAGATGGGCACGCCCGAGCAGGTGTACAGCACACCGGCCACCACTTTTGTGGCCAGTTTCATCGGCAGCCCACCGATGAACCTGCTGCCGGGCCAGGCCGATGGCACGCGCTTCATCACCGGCGGCCAGACTTTGACGTTGGCGGCACCGGCGCCGCGCAATGGCGCGCTGACGCTGGGTGTGCGCCCTGAACATGCGGCGTTAGGTGTCAACCACAGCCCGGGTGCGGGATGGCCGCTGAAGGTGGAACTGTTGGAAATGTTGGGCGCCGAACGCCTGGTATACGGCCGGCTGGGATCTGGCCAACCCGGGGACGCCGCATTCACGCTGCGTATTGAGGGCACGCTGCCGCCACCGCCGCCCGGCAGCACCGTGCAGCTGCAGGTGCAGGCCGCCCAGCTGCACTGGTTTGACAGCAGCAGCGGCCAGCGCGTGGGCTGAATTCACACGCTCGACAGTGGCCGCAGGGCACATGACAGCGGGCTGGAACTTCCCGCAGTGGATCGCCCACCGCGGCGCCGGCAAGCTGGCGCCTGAAAACACGCTGGCCGCCTTTCGCCTGGGCGCCGCACAAAGCTACCGGGCTTTTGAATGTGATGTGAAGCTCAGTGCCGACGGTGTGCCGTTTTTGCTGCACGACGCCACGCTGGAAAGAACCACGTCGGGCCTGGGCACGGCGGGCGACCAACCGTGGGCCGCGCTGTCACTGCTGGACGCCGGCAGTTGGCACAGCCCCGCGTATGCCGGTGAGCCGATGCCCAGCCTGGTGGCCATCGCACGCTATGTGCAGCACATGGGCTTTGCGCTGAATGTGGAGATCAAACCCAGCCCTGGGAGCGAACGCGAAACCGGCGCCGCCGTGGGCCACGCCTGCAGCGCGTTGTGGGCCGGCAGCAGCGCGCCACTGCTCTTCAGTTCCTTTCGCCCCGACGCGCTGCAGGCGGCCAAAGATGCCGCACCGCAGATACCGCGCGCGCTGCTGCTCGACACCCTGTGGGACGGCTGGCCGGCCGTGGTGCACGGCCTGCAGTGTGTGGCGGTGGTGAGCAACCACAAGCTGATGGATGCGCCGCTGATGGCCGCTTTGCGTGACAGAGGCTTGCGCGGCCTGTGCTACACAGTGAATGAAACTGCCGACGTGCAGCGGCTGCTGGCGCTGGGTGTGGACGGCATCATCACCGACGCGGTGGACCGGTTCTCGCCCGCACAGACCTGAGGGTTCTGGCATCGACTTGGCATCGAACAGGCATCGACAAGACAGCGTCATACGGTAAACTGATCGATATGAACACCGTCACCGTGTCACCCAAATTCCAAGTCGTCATTCCGCTCGCCGTGCGGGAGCGCATGAAACTGCGCCCCGGCGAAAAGCTGGCCGTTGTGGAATTCAACGGCGGGTTGCGGTTGCTGCCACTGCGCACTGCTGCACAGCTGCGCGGCATTGCGCGCGGCATCCATACCGGCGTGGACGACGAGCCCGACCGCGCGCTGTGACGGCAAGCAGCCGTAGATCGGGCACGCCCAGGACGGCCGCAGCCAGGGCTGTGGCAGACAGGAAACCATCCACGCCCAAGGCCAGCCGCCGGGCACCGCTGGTGCTGGATTCTTCATGCTGGCTGGAGTTTTTTGCAGACAGCCCACGAGCCAATTTGTACGCCGCGGCCTTGGACCACATCGAAACGGTGGTGGTGCCCGTCACCGTTTTGTACGAAGTGGCAAAAAAGCTGCACCGTGAGGCCGGTGACGAAGTGGCCACCGCCGCCCTGGCGCTGATGCAGCAAGCCCAGGTGGTGCCGCTGGACGCAGCGCTGGCGCTCGATGCCGCCGTCAACGGGCTGCCGCTGGCCAACAGCATCATCTACGCCACCGCCCGCAGGCAAGGCGCCGAACTCTGGACCCAGGACGCGCACTTCGAGGGCCTGCCCGGCGTGCGCTACTTCGCCAAAGAAGCGAAGACCCACGGCTGAGAAACTGAGCACCGCGGCCCACCGCCCCTGCGCATCAAACTACTGCGGACGCACCTCGGCCTCAACACCCAGCCATTCCGATTCGTGTTCAGGCTCGGGCAGATGGCGCAGCTCGCGAATCATCGGCAGCCGCCAGGCCACCAGCACCAGCAGCACCGACACCAGGCCCGCAAAGGCCAGCGCCCAACGCAGGCCCACATGTTCACCCAGCCAGCCGCCCAACAGCGCGCCCGGGGCTGCCGCTAAAAGTGTGAGCCAGCGCATGGTGGCGGTCATGCGGCCCAACAGCGGCTGTGGCGTGACGGCCTGGCGCAGCGCCAGGAAGTTGATGAAGATGAACACCGCGCCGGTGGTGAACAGCACCAACATCAGCGCAAAAGCCGCCACGCCCCATTCGTTGGCCGGGGCCACCGCCACCAGCAGCCAGCCCAGCGCGCAGATGGCATAGCCGACCACCAGGCAAGGGCCGGGGCCAATGCGCTGGCTGACGCGCCGGCCCAGCACACTGCCGGTGATGGTGCCGACCCCCATGCCCGCGTAACACAGGCCCACCGCGTGTTCGCTCAGGCCCAGCGTGCGGGTGGCAAACAATATCTGCACGGTCAGTGCGGCGTAATGGCACATCTGCCACACGCCCATCAGCACCGCCAGCGTCATCAATAAAGGTGTGCCAGCAACAAAGCGCAAGCCGGTGAGCAGGTCGCGGCCGAAGTGGGCGTTGGCGCGACGGTCCACTCGCTCATCAATATTCACACCTTTCAGAATCAACGCCGAGCCCAGCAGCAGCACGGCATTCACCAGCAACGACAGCGGCGCACCAAACACCTTGATCAGCGCGCCGGCCAACGCCGGGCCGGTGACCTCGGCGCCTGAGGTGGCGAGCGCGTTTTTGGCGTGCGCTTCCACCAACCGGTCGCGCGCCACCACTTGTGTCAGCACTATTTGTGCGGCGGTGCCGGCCACCGTGTGCACGAGGCCAATGACAAAACCGGCGGCGTACAGCCAGGGCATGTTCAGCCAACCCAACCACCAGGCCAAGGGGATGCTGGCCGCCGCCACCGCCACGAAACTTTCACCGGCCACATACACCGGCAGCTTCTTCACGCGGTCGAGCCACACCCCCGAGGGCAATGAAAAAATCAGGAAGGGAGACAGCTCAATGGCCGTCAAAAGCCCCATCTGCGTGGGCGTGGCGTTCAGCAACACGGCGGCTGTCAGCGGCAGCGCCAGCATCAGCACCTGGTTGCCGAAACTGCTGGTCAGGATGGACAAAAACAGCCGGCGGTAAGCCGGGTCTTGCAGCAGGTCGTTGGGGGGCAGCCGGGGCAGCCGCAGTCGCCTCAAGGCCGCTTCATCACGACCAACCGGTCAAGACCGGTAGTCGGCATTGATGCTCACGTAGTCGTGCGACAAATCGCAGGTCCACACGGTGGCTTCAGCTTCACCACGGTGCAGGTGCACACAAACGGTGATCTCACTCTGTTTCATCACCCGCTGGCCGTCTTCTTCACGGTAGGCGCTGTGGCGGCCACCTTGTGTGACCACGTGCACGTCGTCCAGGTGCAGATCGATCAGGCTCTGGTCCAGGTCATGAATGCCGGCGTAGCCGACGGCGGCGAGGATACGGCCCAGGTTGGGGTCACTGGCAAAAAACGCGGTTTTCACGAGTGGTGAATGGGCGATGGCGTAAGCCGCCAGTTTGCATTCGTCCTCAGAACGTCCGCCGTGCACTTGCACCGTTATGAACTTGGTCGCACCTTCACCGTCGCGCACGATGGCCTGCGCCAAATGCTGCGCCACGGCCACCACCGCGTCGCGCAGCAAGCGGCCTTCAACGCTGTGCAACGAGGTGAGGGTGGCGTTTCCGGCCTGGTGTGTGGCGGCGAGCATGAAGCTGTCGTTGGTGGAGGTGTCGCCGTCGATCGTGATGCGGTTGAAGCTGAGGTCGGCTGCTTCCTTCAGCAGCGGCTGCAGCAGCGCGGGGGCGATGGCCGCATCGGTGGCCATGAAACCCAGCATCGTGGCCATGTTGGGCCTGATCATGCCGGCGCCTTTGCTGATGCCGGTGACGGTGACGGTGTGGCCGCCTATCGTGACTTGCCGCGATGCCGCTTTGGGCAGCGTGTCGGTGGTCATGATGCCCAGCGCGGCTTCGGCCCAGCCGTCGGCACGCAAGGCAGCCAGCACCGCCGGCATGCCGGCCTCGATGCGTTCAACCGGCAGTGTTTCCATGATCACGCCGGTGGAAAAAGGCAGCACCTGTGGGGGCTGCAGGCCCATCAGCGCTGCCAGCGACACGCAACTGCGGCGCGCACGCGCCAGGCCGTCGGCACCAGTGCCGGCGTTGGCGTTGCCGGTGTTGATCAACAAGGCGCGGATGGCGTTGCCGGCAGCCAGCTGTTCGCGGCACAACTGCACCGGCGCGGCGCAAAAGCGGTTGTTCGTGAAAACGCCGGCCACGCTGCTGCCTTCGTCCAGCGCAAACAGCACCAGGTCGCGGCGGTTGGCTTTGCGCACGCCCGCCATGGCCACGCCTATGCGCACACCTTGAACGGCATGCAGGGTGGACGGGTCGGGGGCGGTGAGGTTGACGGGCATGGTGCGGTGGTGCCGGGTGGGGTTGTGGGAACAGGTCGGGAATCGAACTTCAAACGACCGCCGGATTGTAGGAAGCAAACATCACCTGCTCGCCCAGCCGGCCCTGAGCGTCGCGCTCGTAGTAACGCAGCACGCCTTCGCGTTTGAAACCCAATGCCTGCTCGGCAAAACGCAGCGCACGCTGGTTGCTGGCTTCGCTGAGCGCCTGCACACGCGCCACCCCCATGCCGAACACCAGCTGCACACAGGCCAGCACTGCTTCGCGCATCAAGCCCCGGCCCTGCAGGCGCACGTCGCCCACATAACCGACTTCGCAACGCGGTGCGTCGAAGTCCCAGCTGTGCACGTCCACGCGCCCCACGTAGCGGCCGGTGGTTACTTCGAAGGCGTAAAAGATCAAGCAGTCGCCTTCGTCAACAAAGGCCAACCCGTCCGCCAAGAAACGCTCGGCCCATTCCAGCGTGCGCACTTTTTGGCCCCAGCCGATGTAGGAAAGCCCGGGCAGGCTGGAGTTCAGGCTGTCTACAAAAACGGCAGCAAATTCAGCGCGTGGCGCGTGCAGCGCCAGCCTTGGCGTGCGCAGCTCGCGCGGGGCCTGGGTCAAGTGGCTGCGATCCAAACCCGGCCCTGCTTTTGTGTTGAAGGCCTATCAGCTGAGCTTGCCGTGGCAGCTTTTGTACTTCTTGCGGCTGCCGCAGGGGCAGGGGTCGTTGCGACCCACCTTGGGCACCGCCGAACCTGCACGGGCCGCAAGCGTGTCGGGTTCCACCTCTTCAGACACGCTGCCGTCTTCGTTGGGGTGCGTGTAGGTGACGTTGCTCAGTTGCCCCGCTTGCGCTTCCAGCGCCTGTGCCGCAGCCGCCACCTGGTCCTGGGTCTGGATGCGCACCGTCATCAGGATGCGCGTGACTTCCATCTTCACCACATCGAGCAACTGCGAGAACAAATCAAACGCTTCGCGCTTGTATTCCTGCTTCGGGTTCTTTTGTGCATAACCACGCAGGTGTATGCCCTGGCGCAGATAGTCGAGTGCGGCCAGGTGCTCACGCCAATGGCTGTCGATGTTTTGCAGCAGCACCATGCGCATGAAGGGTGTGAACTGCTCTGCACCCACCACGTCGAGCTTGGCCTTGAACTGGGTGTCGGCCGCAGCCACCACTTTGGCGAGGATGTCTTCGTCGGTGATGCTGGCCGCGCTGTCCACTGTGGCTTTCAGCGGCACCTCAAGCTGCCATTCGTCGCGCAACACTGTTTCCAGCGCCGGCAGGTCCCACTGCTCTTCCAGCGATTCGGCCGGCACATAGGTGCGCACCACTTCGGTCATGGCGCTCTTGCGCAGGCCGGCGATCTGCGCGTCAAGGCTTTGTGCTTCCAGAATCTCGTTGCGCTGCTGGTAGATGACCTTGCGCTGGTCATTGGCCACGTCGTCGTATTCCAGCAGCTGCTTGCGCATGTCGAAGTTGCGTGCTTCCACCTTGCGCTGTGCACTTTCAATGCTGCGGTTGACGATGCCGGCTTCGATGGCTTCGCCTTCGGGCATCTTCAGTTTGTCCATGATGGCGCGCACGCGGTCACCCGCGAAGATGCGCATCAGCTGGTCGTCCAGGCTCAGGTAAAAGCGGCTGGCACCGGGGTCGCCCTGGCGGCCCGAGCGGCCGCGCAGCTGGTTGTCGATGCGGCGGCTTTCGTGCCTTTCGGTGGCCACGATGCGCAGGCCGCCGGCAGCCTTGACACGGTCATGCAGGCCCTGCCACTCATCTTTCAGCGCCTGCGCGCGGCGGCGTCTGTCTTCGTCGGCCAGGCTCTGGTCTTCTTCCAGAAACTGCACCTGCTTTTCGACGTTGCCGCCGAGCACGATGTCGGTGCCGCGGCCGGCCATGTTGGTGGCGATGGTGATGACGCCGGGGCTGCCGGCCTGGGCCACGATCTCGGCCTCTTTGGCGTGCTGCTTGGCGTTCAGCACCTGGTGCGGCAGCTTCGCAGTGGTCAACAGCGCCGAGATCAGCTCTGAGTTTTCAATCGACGTCGTGCCCACCAGCACCGGCTGGCCGCGCTCATGGCAGTCGCGGATGTCTTCGGTGACGGCCGTGTACTTTTCTTTGGCCGTTTTGTAGATCAGGTCGTTGTCGTCTTTGCGTATCGTTGGTTTGTTAGGCGGTATGACCACCGTTTCCAGGCCGTAGATTTCCTGGAATTCATACGCTTCGGTGTCGGCCGTGCCGGTCATGCCCGACAGCTTGCCGTACATGCGGAAATAATTCTGAAACGTGACGGATGCCAGGGTCTGGTTCTCGCTCTGGATCTGCACCTTTTCTTTGGCTTCCACCGCCTGGTGCAGGCCGTCGCTCCAGCGCCGACCCGTCATCAGGCGGCCGGTGAATTCGTCCACGATCACCACTTCGCCGTCCTGCACCACGTAGTGCTGGTCGCGGTGATACAGGTGGTTGGCACGCAGCGCGGCATACACATGGTGCATCAGCGCGATGTTGCCGGGGTCGTAGAGGCTGGCGCCTTCGGCCAGCAGGCCCGCCTGGGTCAGCAGCTCTTCTGCTTTTTCGTGGCCGGCCTCGGTCAGGAAAACCTGGTGCGCTTTTTCGTCCACCGTGAAGTCGCCGGCATCGATGACGCCTTCGCCGGTGCGGATGTCGGCCTCGCCGATCTGCTTCTTGAGACCCGGCGCAATGGCGTTGATCTGCACGTACATCTCGGTGTGGTCTTCGGCCTGGCCGCTGATGATGAGCGGCGTGCGCGCCTCGTCGATCAGGATGGAATCGACTTCGTCAACGATGGCGTAACTGAGGCCCCGCGCGACACGGTCGGCCACGTCCTGCACCATGTTGTCGCGCAGGTAATCGAAGCCGAATTCGTTGTTGGTGCCGTAGGTGACGTCGGCGGCAAACGCAAGCTGTTTTTCGGCGCGGTCCATGCCGGGCACGTTGACACCCACCGTGAGGCCCAGGAAGCTGTACAGCCGCCCCATCCATTCGGCGTCGCGCCGCGCCAGGTAGTCGTTCACGGTGACCAGGTGCACACCCTTGCCGGCCAGCGCGTTCAGGTACACCGGCAGCGTGGCCATCAGGGTCTTGCCTTCGCCGGTGCCCAACTCGGCAATCTTGCCTTGATGCATGACCATGCCGCCCACCAGTTGCACGTCGAAGTGGCGCATCTTCAGCACGCGCTTG
>JAYUPP010000181.1:0-10453 GCA_043760045.1 Betaproteobacteria bacterium | reverse complement strand
TCATCTTCACCGGGCAGCTGTCGATGGCCGCCAGCGCCTGCTGCACCGTGCCTTGCAGCGTGCGGTCGGCATGCACCACCAGCACGATCTGCCCCATGTGGGTGGCGAGCACGCGCGATTCGGTGGTCAGCAGCAGCGGCGGGCTGTCAAAAATGATGATGCGGTCGGGGTAGCGCGTGGACATGTCATCCAGCAGCTTGGACATCGCGTCGCTGGCCAGCAGTTCAGTGGCTTTGGCATGCGGCGTGCCGCTGGGCAGGATCGTCAGCTTGTCGACGTTGGTGCGCATCAACACACTGGTCATGTCCGACTTGCCTTCCAGCAAGTCAAGCAGCCCCGGGCCCTGGGGCAAGCCCAGCATGCGCAGGATGGAAGGCCGGGCCACGTCGGCGTCCACCAGCATCACGGTGTGGTCCAGCTCGGCTGCCATGCTCATCGCCAGATTGATGGAGGTGAAGCTTTTGCCTTCACCTGGCAACGCACTCGTCACCATGATCAGGTTGCCGTGTTTTACAGAAGCTGCGCCACGGCCGATGGCATTGGCAATCAGCGGCCGCTTGATGACGCGGTACTGGTCCGCCATTTGCGAGCGCGGCGCGGCCGGTGTGACGATGCCCGAAGCGGCGATGGCTTCCAGGTTCAAGACCACGCGGCGCGACTGGGCAGAGTTGTCCCAGCCACTGTCGGCCACCACGGGCCGTGCCGCTTCCCGGCGGGAGTTCTGGAAGCTGGCTTCGGCATTGGAAATGGGCTGCGCAGCGGCGTTGCCGCCGGTGCCGGACTCGGTGATTTCGGGCGTCACCACCCCGGCCTGGCGCAACTGCTCCAGGCGCTGCGCGGCTTGTTCAATCAGGCTGCTCATCGGTTCAACCCCCGTAGCGATTCATCAAGGTCATCGCGATGAGTCCCGCAATGAAGAGTCCCACCAAGCCGCCTGATGCGGTCACGAACCGGAAGAGGCCCACACGTTCACGCCGGCGATCGTCATCGGAAACCAATGCCGTGACGACACCCAGCAGCGGCAGGCCGGTCTTGGCCCGCAGCTCGTTGCCGTCAGAAAAGGTGGGTCGCAGCTGTGCGGCGGCAAAGGCAAACAGCAAGCCGGCTGCCAGTGCGCTGACCAGGGCCAGCGGCAGCAGAAGCAAGCGGTTGGGCGACACCGGTTTGGGCGACACGCGGGGCGGGTCGATGAGCCTGAACTCGGCCACGCCGGAGGCCACGTCCAGTTCGCCCGACATCACCGCCGACTGGCGGCGCGCCACCAGGTCTTCGTAGTTTTTCTTGGTGATCGCGTAGTCGCGGTTCAGCTGCGCAGCTTCAGCTTCAATCTGCGGCGCGGTTTTCAACGATTCCTTGATCTGCGAGAAGCGGCCGGCGTATTCGTCTACGCGTGCCTGCAGGGCTGCCACCTGAACTTCAGAGGTGGCCATCATGCGGTTCAGCTCTTGCACCGCCAGGTTTTCAGTGGCGATCGGGGCCGGTGCCGCTGGCGCTGCTGCGGCCTTGCGCTGCAATTCGGCCACCTCTTTCGCTTTCGCTGATTCAAGGTCGGCCAGCAAGCGCCGCGTGTTCAGCACATCGGGGTGCTGGTCGGTGTAGCGCTGCAGCAGGTTGTCCAGGTTGCGCTTTTGCGCGTCGATGCGGGCGTCAATTTCTGGCGTGGACACTGCTGCGTCCGAACCCCCCTTTAGCAGGTTGGGCAAGGCGCTGGTGGATCCGCCTGCGCCACGCGCTTCGCTCAACTGGCGTCGCGCGGCGTCACGTGATCGCTCGGCTTCCCGCAACTGCAGTTTTGCGCTTTCGAGCTGGCCACCAATTTCCGCCAGTCGGGTGGCCACGTCCTTGCCTTCCGGCCCTTGTCGGTCCAGGTTGCGCAGGCGGAATTCCTTCATGCGCGCTTCAGCTTCTTCGAGGCGCGCTTCGAAGGTTTTGATTTGTTCAGCCAGAAAGGACTTCGCAGAGTCGGTGTCTTTGCGGCTGGCGCCCAAACCCGATTCCACGAAGATCGACACCATCGACTGGATGACGCGCTTGGCCTTGTCCTGCTCGGCGTCACGATAAGCCAGCGAATACAGGTTGACGCCGCCGGCGGTCTGGATCTGGATGCCCTTCATCAGGCGTTCCACCAGGGCCTCTTGTTCACTCTTGGACTGGCTTTTCAGGTCCAGATCGGCCATGCGGATTAATTTGTCGACGTTGGGCCGGCTGAGCAAGGTGCGGCTCAACATCGAGATCTGCTGCTCCACGTTCGGCTGCACCGCCAAACCCGACATCAAGGGCTTGAGGATCGAATCGGTATCGACATAAATGCGTGCCGAGGCTTCATATTGGTCGGGAATGCGCCAGATGACCATCACGGTCAGCGCTGCCACCACCCAGGCCACCATCACCGCCGGCCAGCGGAATTTCCACATGCCGCGAACGGTTGCGAGTATCTGTTGTGCTATTTCTTGCATGAGTGGGTCTGTGACTGAGCCAGCGCACCAACAAGGTGCCGGGGGGCGGCATGGGCTGTGACTCGACTTTCCGACCTGCCGGCCGGACGCAAAGTCAGAGAAACGCCAGGCCGGCGCTTTTCAATGGTTGTCAGAGGTCTTAGAAGAAACTCTGCGGAATGATGAGAATGTCACCCGGGCGCATCTCAACATTGGCCGACACATCACCGCGTTTGACGAGATCTTTCAAACGCACCGCGTACTGTTTGTTGCCTTCGGCGCTGCGCAGTATGGAAGCCCCGTTGCCGTCGGCAAAGTCGGTCAGTCCGCCCACTGCGATCATCACGTCGAGCAGCGTCATTTTCTGTTTGTAGGGCAGGAATTGGGGTTTGGCGGCCTCGCCGACGACGCGAATCTGTTCGCTGTAAGGGCCGACAAAACTCGTCACGATGACGGTGACGACGGGGTCGCGAACGTAGGTCGAGAGTTTCTTTTCGATGTCGCGCGCAACTTCTGAAGAAGTTTTGCCCTGCGCCACCAACTCGTCCACCAAGGGCGCCGAGACTTTTCCGTCGGGGCGCACCGGCACGGACAAAGAAAGCTCAGGATTGCGCCAGACGATGATGTTCAGGTTGTCGCCGGCGCCAATCACGTAGCTGTAATCGGCCGACGCGATGGTGGCAGGCGCCGCCGGCAGCGAGGCTTTGGAACTGGCGCAACCCGAAACGAAGGCAGCCAAAACCAGCGTCATCAATAGGGCCACAGCGCCGCGCGAGGCAGCAGTCGAACGAGCAAATCGTGTCATCAAGGCAAAACTCCTGTCGGAAGTGGCACGTGGCGCCCGCATGGGTGGTGGCTGGTCAGCGCCCGCCTGGCCGCAGCAAGCAACCAGCGGCCGTCAGCAATGCAATCAAGATTCGAATGATGTCATAGCCATCACTCCGTAACACCGGTGCCAAGTTACAGCTTTTGGTGCCGCCAGCACTTTTTTCACGTTCGGTCACCCGACGTTGCCAAGCTGGTATTTGTCGCTCTTTCATGTAACGAGTGACTGTATTTGTCAGCAGCGGCGGGCGTGTCAGCAGTCGCTTGATTTCGCCATGACGCATTTGCGGGGTGTCCGTCGGGTCATTGCCGTACATCATCAGGAAGCTGGGTTTATGGTTGACGCAAGGCACGGCATTGTTGGCCACCCTGGCAGCACGCTAGAAATGGCAATCGTGCCGGCCTGCAGGATCGCCTGATGCGATGGAAGCCAGACAAAAGCCGCGCAATCCTGCAGGTGTCCCCCGGGGTCAAGGGGGGACAGAGTCAACAAATCCCGTCGGGCTCTACCTACAATGAGTTCTGTCGGCAATGCCGGTCGGAGAGACGATATGAACAGCGATGGTGAAATGAAGAAGCCTGGTGACGACGAGCGAGCGACGAAAGTGGCACATGCAGGCATGAGTCGCCGGGCGCTGCTGAGGGCGAGCGCCGGAGCCAGCCCCGTGCTGTTGACGCTGGCCAGCGGCCCGGTTGCCGCCAACCCTTTTGCAAATAACGGAACCTGCACGCTGGCTTCATCGTTTGTGTCGGTCGCAACCTTCAAGAGCCGCAACCCAACAGCGACCACGTTGCAGTGTGCCTCTCAAAACGCAGATTATTGGCGTGACCAGGCGGGCGCCACGCGGACAACGCCGAGTTTGAACGTCACCGTTGCCACCTTGCTGGGCAGCACCACTTCCACTTACAACAGCATGCGCGTCAAAGACGTGCTGCTGGCCCCCCTGCCCACCAGCGGAACCGTGCAAACCACCGGTGAACTGGGAACGCTGCAGCACCTCATCGCGATAGCGCTGAATTTGAACGCAAACTTCATGACGGCAGGCGCCGGATTTGATCTGGCCTATGTGCAGACCATCTGGACGAACTACAAGTTCAACGGCAACCGTTATAAAAAACCCGGTTCAGACATCGACTGGGGCGACACTGAACTCATCGCCTGGGCGCGCCTGCTGCTTGGCTATACGCTGCTGCCCTGAGCGCCAACGCTGACTGCTGCAGCACTGAGAAACCCGACTTGGCCCGCGTCACGGCGGCCCCGGGACTGATCATCCGGGCCTGGCCTGGGCAGTCGGTGGCGGCGGTTTTTTCAGCTGACACAGTCAGCACCCACTTGGTCAGTGAAGTCGGCGCTGCCGTGCTGGAACTGGCAGGTTCCCGTCCTGTATCGGCAGCAGAGGCTTTAGCCTTGCTTGATGCGCCAGATCACCCGGTAGACTCTGCCGGCCCGGCCATCAGCGACGATCTGCTTTTGATGGAGGACACCATCACTGGCTTGGTCGCAGCCGGTTTGTTACGCCGCGTGGAATGACCACCAGCCTCAGTGAACTTTCACTTTTTCAAACCCGGCAGCGACTGAGCAGCGCGCAAGGATTGCGATTGCGGATGGGGCCTTTTGTCACCGCAGTGCAAACGCCACTGGGTGATGTCGCACGGTCTGTCCATCAGCTCTATGCCGGCTACCCCTTGGTGGCTGAAGAAGAATTCACCGATTTTTCGGTGAGTATCCGCCGACCGGCCGGTGTCAGGCGATTCTGGAACCCCCAGGTCACCTTTGGACTTGACGGCCAGGAACCGTTCAATCCGCTGCCGGGGGACCAGGGTTTCCCGCTGCTGGAATGGGGACTGAACTGGTGCGTGTACGGCATGTGTCATCAGTATCTGATCTTGCACGCCGCCGTGCTGGAACGGCATGGTCGGGCGCTGATCTTGCCGGCACCATCGGGTTCGGGCAAAAGCACTTTGTGCGCTGCGCTGCTTTTTCACGGCTGGCGGCTGCTCTCTGACGAGTTGACCTTGATCTGCCCAAAGACGGGTGATCTGATACCGAATCCCCGCCCCGTCAGTTTGAAGAATGCATCGATAGAGGTCATATCGAAACTGGCCCCGGGCGTGCACTTCGGTTCGCGCATCGAAGAAACCACCAAGGGTGTGGTCGCGCATTTCGCTGCGCCCGTTTCGGCGCTGGCGGGTGCGCAGCGCCCGGCTTCGCCGGGCTGGGTGGTGCTGCCTAAGTACCGTGCTGGGGCGGCAACCCGCATGCAACCGCTTGAGAAGGCCCGGGCACTCGTTCAGCTGGCTGAAAATTCCTTCAACTACGACCTGTATGGCTGCGAAGGTTTTGACCTGCTGGCGCAACTCGTTCACCGCAGCGACTGTTTCTCATTTGAATACAGCCAGCTTTCCGAGGCCCTCGAACTCTTCGACCGTCTTGCGGAAGGCGCTTTTGTGACAGCTGTGCCATGAGTCCGCTTTTGCGGCTTTTTCGGCCATGCCTTTGGCGTTAACCGGGTCGCAGGGGACTGCGCAATTTGATGACCCGCTGTGGGTGGTGCTGCGCGAGCCTGCTCGCGCAGCAGCCTTTTCTGGCCGTCAGTGGACCGAGCTTCTGCGCCAGGCGCGGTTCACTGGTCTCACGGGCCGTCTGGCTGAAAAAATCCTGCACGAACCGGGTTTCCCGGTGCACGCATGCCCTACAGCACTGCGGCTGCATCTGGAATCGGCACTTCGTGTGTGCCAGGCCCAGCGGGCCGAAGTGCTGCGCGAAGCGCGCCATCTGGACCACGCGTTGGCGGGTTTGCGTGCCCCCGTGGTACTGCTGAAAGGGGCCGCTTATGCGGTTGCCGGGTTGCCTGCGGCCAACGGCCGGGTGTTCTCGGATGTCGACATTCTGGTGCCGAAGGCGCTTCTGTCCAAAGCCGAGTCGTTGTTGACGCTGCACGGCTGGATGACAACCGAAGCGTCCGAATACAACCAGCAGTACTACCGGCGCTGGATGCACGAACTGCCGCCTATGCGGCATCTGAAGCGCGGCACGGTGCTCGACGTTCATCACACCATATTGCCGGAAACCGCGCGTTTGCGTCCCGATGCCAGCAAGTTGATCGGCGCTGCGCGGCCGTTGGTGGGCACGCAGGTGTTGCATGTGCTGTCGCCGGTGGACATGCTGTTGCACAGCATGACCCACTTGTTCATGAATGACGACATGACGCATGCGTTGCGTGATCTGTCCGACCTGGAACTTCTGCTGCGGGGTTTGAAAACGGATGACGAAACATGGGCAGCGCTGGTGCCGCGAGCGCTGGAACTTGATCTGGGGCGCCCCCTGCATTACGCCTTGATGCAATTGGCGCAGGTACTGAACGTTCCCGTGCCTCTGGCGGTCCTGGCCAGCGCAGCGTCGCTGGGGCCGGGCCCTGTGGTGGCCCCGTTGATGGGCTGGATATGGTCACAAGCCCTCTCGGCGCCACCGCTGGCACAGCGATTTGCCGCCCGTGAGGCCGCACTCGGAGCACTGTATTTGCGGGGTCATTGGCTGCGCATGCCGCCGCTGATGCTGGTTCGGCACCTGGCCATCAAGGCCCTGGGCCTGCACAAAAATCGGCAGGAACAAGCGCCGCCGCCCACGCCGCTGCGGGGCTGAGCAAGGCTATGGAAGCGGTCCTGAGCGCTCAGGTTTCAAGCAGCGCCGTGCCACGGCCCGTGCACAAATGCGCGGCGACGCCAAACCGGGCGGCTCATTCACGCTGACAGACTACTTATGCTCTGCGCTCTGTCGAAACCACCTTCATCTGAACCAAAAAATTTTGCCCAGTGCCGCGTCGATTGCGCCCCAACGCAGCTTGGGATGGCAGCTGGCCTGGCGGCAGCCTACCCCCCCTCAACACGGGGATTGTGAGAGCCAACACCCCAGACTTACATTTTTTCCCACGGTTGTGAGCCTCCATCCACCTTCTTGTTTTGCGGAATTGCCCAAGGCTCCCGTCAGGGTCGATGATGCTTGTCGGTACCGCTTACCCCATCGAATCTCCAAGATTCCCCCGCCTTGCCGACAGCCATGATCCGGATCTTTAACCACTACGTCCATCGAGCCTCGCTGCAAGGCATGTTGTTTGATCTGGGCTGGGTGCTGCTGGTGGCACTGGTTGCCGTGCTGATGCAGGTGGACCGGCTTGATCAAGTGGTTGCCCTGGCTGGCACACACGTGGTTTCATTTGCGGCCTGCTTGGCAGTCATCGGCGGAGCGTCGGGCCTGTACGAACCGGCAGCTCATTCGCGCATGGGCCGCTCTTGGTCGCGGGCGCTGCTGGTTTTGCTGGTAGCGTTGCCGCTTGCCTACGCCATATTTGGGCTGTTGCCGGCCGGACTCATCAACCGGGGCGCCATCCAATGGTCGATGATGGCTGGGGTAGCAGCATTGATCCTGAGGCGCGCATACATGGCTCAATCGACGGTCACGCCAGCGGGCCGGGCACGCATACTGATCTACGGTGCGGGCCCCGCAGCCGAAACCGTAGGTCGAACGCTGAAGGCGTCGGACCCCAACGCCCACATCGTGGGCTATGTGGCGGGTCCCAACGAAAGAGAGCCGACTGTTGCGCCCAAGGATCTGTTGACGCCGGCGGATACGCTGTCGGAAACCGCCAGCAGGCTGGGGGTGGATGAAATCGTGGTGGCGCTGACCGAGCGCCGGGCCGGCAGCATGCCGCTGCGGCAGTTGCTGGACTGCAAGGCTGCCGGTGTCAAGGTGTATGACCTGAACACCCACTTCGAGAAGACGCTGGGACAGATCAGGCTCGACTATTTGAACGCGAGTTGGTTGATCTTCGGCGACGGGTTCAACCAAGGCGCCTGGCGCACGGCCGTGAAACGTATTTTTGACATTGTCAGCGCCAGCCTTTTGTGTGTGCTGTCGCTGCCCCTGATGTTGGTGGCGGCTGTTTTCATCAAGCTTGAGAGCAAAGGACCTGTGCTGTACCGCCAAGAGCGCGTGGGCTTGAACGGGCGACAGTTCAGCATCGCCAAATTCCGCAGCATGCGCACCGACGCCGAAAAAGACGGCAAGCCGCGTTGGGCCGCCGCCAACGATGACCGCATCACGCGCGTGGGCAACTTCATCCGCAAGGTGCGTATCGACGAGTTGCCGCAGTTGTTCAACGTGCTGCGTGGTGACATGAGTCTGGTTGGCCCGCGCCCCGAGCGTTCGTTTTTTGTTGAACAGCTGACGAACGAAATTCCGTTCTACGCCTTGCGCCACAGCGTCAAGCCCGGCGTTACTGGCTGGGCGCAGGTGCGTTATCCCTACGGCGCCACGATAGAAGACTCGCAGGAAAAACTGCAGTACGACCTGTATTACGTGAAGAACCACAGCCTGTTTCTCGACATGGTTGTGCTGTTCGAAACGGTGGGTGTGGTGCTCACCGGCAAAGGCGCGCGCTGAAAAATTGCGCCGCGCGGGGCAGACACAACTTCTGTCCAGGCCTTAAAGTGCCGGCCGATACAGGCCACCGGATGGCCGCGCTGCCGACCGACGCCGCACCCGCCTGAGGTCGCCCTGCGGCTGGCTTGCCGGATGCGGCGCAGCACCCCGGATCATGGAAGACCTCCACCAACACTTGCCCGCTGGGCACGACACAGACACCCATGGCCGCGGGCAACGAAGACATCGCTTTTTATGGTCACGCAACGGCAGCGGCCGTTCATCTGTTGTTTGCTGTGCAGCTGCTGTGGTCAGCACGGTTGCCAGGGCCCAACAGCAACAACAAGGCCTGGTTGCTGATCTGCGCCCTGGTGGCCAGTGGCATCTGGGCGGGTCTGTCCGCGGTGGCAAGCATCGAACCGCGAGCGGGCTGGCGTTTGTGGGCGGCCTGGCTGGATCTGTCGCGCTACGCCTTGTGGTTTCTCTTCTTGCAACACCTGCTGAAGGTAAGCCCTGAAACGCGGCTGCCGCAAGCTTCGCAAATTTTGCGTATCAGTACGCTGCTGACTTGTTGTGCGGCAGCGCTTTGGCTGGCTACACGCGGGGTCGGGCCGACGCCGATGCAGACGCCCCGCGCTTTGTTGGCGTTGGCACTGGCACTGCCGGTGCTGGGCCTCGTCACTGTGGAACAGGTCTTTCGCAATGTGGGCGACGACGTGCGCTGGGGCGCCAAGCCGGTGTGCCTGGGCCTGGCCTGCATATTTGCGTTTGACATCTACACCTACTCAGAGGCTGTGCTGCTGGGCACCGTGGATGAAGATGCGATAGGCCTCAGAGGTGCCGCGCACACGCTTGCGCTGCCTTTTTTATGGGTGGCGGCGCGCCGGCGCAAAGACTGGCTGCGGCGCATGCAGGTCTCGCGCACGGCCGCGTTTTACTCGGCCACGCTGCTGCTGGCCGGTGGCTATCTGCTCTTCATCTCAGCTCTGGGTTATTACGTCAGGTATTTCGGTGGCAGCTGGGGGCGGGCGTTGCAGCTCGGCTTGCTGGTGGCCGGGCTTACGGCCCTGGGTGCCTTGTTGCTGTCAGCGTCGAGCCGCGCCTGGGTGAAGGTGTTTGTTGGCAAACACTTTTACAGTTATCGCTACGACTACCGCGAAGAGTGGTTGCGTTTTACAGCGCTGTTGTCGTCTCGCCGTTCGCCGCAGGAAACCGGGGCCATGATCGTGCGCGGCCTGGCGGGCATGGTGGAATGCCCCGCCGGCAGTTTGTGGACACGTGCCAACGCCGAAGCGCCCTACACCGAGGCCACCTGCTGGAACATGCCGCACACGGGCGGCTCTGAAGCGGCCGACAGCGCTTTTTGCGCGCTGCTGCGCGACCGTGGCTGGGTGATCGACATGACCGAATACCGTGCCACGCCCAAACGTTACGGCGACATGACCATGCCCACCTGGTTGCTCGCCGCCAGCAACCCCTGGCTGGTGGTGCCGTTGCTGGTGGATGATGAAATGCTGGGCTTTGTGCTGCTGGCGCACCCGCGCGCGGCCACCGAACTGAACTGGGAAGTGCTGGACTTGTTGAAGACTGCCGGTCGCCAGGCTGCCGGTTACCTGGCCCAGATGCAGGCCACCGAAGCCTTGCTTGAGGCGCGCAAATTCGAGGCCTTCAACCGCATGTCGGCCTTCGTGGTGCACGACCTGAAAAACATCGTCACCCAGTTGAGCCTGATGCTGAAAAATGCCGAGCGCCTGCGCGACAACCCCGAGTTCCA
>JAYUPP010000180.1:0-10472 GCA_043760045.1 Betaproteobacteria bacterium | reverse complement strand
TGTCGGTGGGCGGCGTGCGCGACTACGTGCTGGGCGCCACGCTGCTGAACGGCCGCGCCGAACTGCTGCACTTTGGCGGCACGGTGATGAAAAACGTCGCCGGCTACGACGTCTCGCGGGCACTCGCGGGTTCGATGGGCGAGCTCGGTGTCATCTGCGAGGTGTCGCTGAAGGTGCTGCCCAAGTTGCCCGCCACGCTGACGCTGCGGCTGCAAGCCGACCAGGCCAGCGCCATCCGTCGCGTCAACGAATGGGGTGGCCAGCCGCTGCCGCTGCACGCCAGCGCCTGGTGGGACGGCATGCTGGTGTTGCGGCTTTCAGGCGCGGTGGCGGCTGTGCAGGCCGCGCGCGCGAAGATCGGCGGTGAAGTGATAGCTGAGCCGTTGGCCGCCACCTTCTGGGCCGGCCTGCGCGACCACCGCGACGAATTTTTCGTGGGCGCACACAAGGCCGTGCAGGCTGGCGCCACGCTGTGGCGCTTGTCGGTGCCCGCCACCACGCCGCCGCTGAAGCTGTCGGGTGAACAGTTGCTGGAATGGGGCGGCGCGCAGCGCTGGCTGTGCACCAGTGCGCCGGCAGCCAGCTTGCGTGACGTGGCGGCCGCCGCCGGCGGCCACGCAGTCATCTTCAGGGGCAACGACAAAAGCGCGGGCGCTTTTGCGCCGCTGAAAGCGCCGCTGGACCGCATCCAGCGCAATCTAAAAACCGCCTTCGACCCCGACGGCATCTTCAACCGGGGCCGCTTGTTGCCGTGTGTCGCGGCGGCGAAAGCGACGGCATGAACAACCCGGCGCCGGCGGTGGTGCACAGCTTGCGCGCTTATTACGCGCAACGGGCAGCTACCTATGAAACGGTGTACCACAAACCCGAACGCCAGATCGACCTGCGGGCGATGGAGGCCGCGCTGCCCGCCCTGTTTGCTGGCCGTGATGTGCTGGAAGTGGCTTGTGGCACCGGCTGGTGGACAGCCCACGGTGCATGCGACGCACGCCGCTGGCTGGCCACCGACTTGAACCTGGAAACGATGGCGCTGGCGCAGGCCAAAGTGCTGCCTGATTGCGTGCGCTTCGCGCAAGTCGATGCCTACAGCTGGCAGGGGCTGCCCGCTGGACCCTTCGATGCTGCCTTCGCCGGCTGCTGGTGGAGCCATGTGCCGCTGCAACAGCTGGCGCCCTGGCTGGCCAGCCTGCACGAACACCTGGTGCCGGGGGCCCGCGTGGTGTTCCTGGACAACAGCTTTGTGCAGACCAGTAACCTGCCCATCACCCACCGTGACGCCGCCGGCAACACCTATCAAACCCGCACACTGGACGACGGCAGCGTGCACGAAGTGTTGAAGAACTTCCCCACCCGCGAGCAGGCCCTGACCATCACCGGCCCGCGTGCACACAACCCGCAGTGGACGGCCTACCCGCATTACTGGGTGTTGAGTTACGAATTGAACTGATGCAAACCAACCTCGCACCCGAATTCAAGAACACCCGTGAAGGGCAGGTGGCTGAAGCCATCCTGCGCAAGTGTGTGCACTGCGGTTTTTGCACCGCCACCTGCCCCACCTATCAACTGTTGGGCGACGAGCTCGACGGCCCGCGCGGCCGCATCTATTTGATGAAACAGGTGTTGGAAGGTGCGCCGGTGACGCGCAGCACGCAGTTGCACCTGGACCGCTGCCTCACCTGCCGCAACTGCGAAACCACCTGCCCCAGCGGCGTGCAGTACGGCGAGCTGGTGGACATCGGCCGCCACATCGTTGACGCGCGTGTGCAGCGCCCAAAGGCTGAACAGGCGGTGCGCTGGTTGTTGAAAGAAGGCCTGACGTCGCCGCTGTTTGGCCCGGCCATGAAGCTGGGGCAACTGGTGCGCCCGCTGCTGCCGCAGGCGCTTCAGGCCAAAGTTCCGGCACCGGGCGGCGCCCGTGCCCACCAGTGGCCCACCCGCGAGCATGCGCGCAAGGTGCTGATGCTGCTGGGCTGCGTGCAGCCGGCCATGATGCCGGGCATCAACAGCGCCACCGCGCGCGTGCTGGACGCCGCCGGCATCCAGACCCTGGTGGCTGACGGCGCCGGCTGCTGCGGCGCCATCCGCACACATTTGAACGACCACGAAGGTGGCCTGACCGACATGCGCCGCAACATCGACGCCTGGTGGCCACTGGTCAGCGGCCTGACCGCACGCGGCGCGGTGGAGGCCATCGTGATGAACGCCAGCGGCTGCGGCGCCACCGTGAAGGACTACGGCCGGGCGCTGGCGCACGACCCGGTTTACGCCGAAAAAGCTGCCCGTGTGAGTGCACTGACACGAGACCTGAGCGAGCTGCTGCCCGACATCACTCCCGCACTGAAAGCGCGCCTGCGCAAAGACTGGGCGCCCGGCGTGCCGCGTCAGCTGGCTTTCCATCCGCCGTGCACGTTGCAACATGGCCAGCAGTTGCGCGGCGGTGTTGAGACCCATCTGCGTGAACTGGGGTTCGATGTCAGCGTGACGGCCAGCGAAAGCCATCTGTGCTGCGGCTCGGCCGGCACCTACAGCGTGCTGCAACCGGGACTGGCTTACACGCTGCGCGACCGCAAGCTCGCGCACCTGGCGCCGCTGCAGCCGCAGGCCATCATCAGCGCCAACATAGGCTGTATCCAGCACCTGCAGAGCGGCACCACCACACCCGTGCGGCATTGGGTGGAAGTGGTGGACGACGCGCTGCAGGCCTGACGGGCTCCCTCTCCTTGCCAGGCAGAGGGCCGCCATTCAGTGCGCCACTGGCGGCGGCGGCAACTGCGGCTTGCGCCCCAGCGCCCACACCACGCCCGCCACCAACAGCGCCACGCCCAGCACCACTGTTGCTTGTGGCAATTGCGCCCGCAGCATCCACGCATAGGCCAGCGCGGCCAGCGTTTCAAACACGATCAGCGGCCCGGCCAGCGCGGTGGGCAGGCGCTGGCTGGCTTCGTTCCAGCACAGCGTGCCCAGCCAGCTGGCCAACAGGCCGATGGCCACCATCAACAGCAGGTAACGCAGCGGATCGGGGCCGAGTGGCATGCTGAAGGCGCTGCCCGTGGCTGCGGTGTAGGCCCACCAGCCGGCATAACCCAGCAAGGCCAGTGGCAAGGTGGTTAAACCCTGCGCGGTGGCCCAGGTGGTGGCTGAACGGTCGCCGTGGTGGCGCAGCCAGTCGGCGTTGCGCAGGGGGTACCAGGTCCAGCAGGCCACCGCCACCAGCGCCATGGCGGCACCGCTGGCGTAGCGCCACAGCACGCTGCCACCGGGCGCCGTCGTCGCTGATGCCGAAGATGCCGAAGATGCCGCCGTCTGCGCCGCGAAGTGTGTCGCGCTGGGTGTCGCGCTGGGTGTCGCGCTGTGTGCCATGAAGTGCGCCCACTCCGCCTGGTTCACGAGCGTGATGCCGGCCAGCATCAACACCAGGCTGGGCGCCAGCTGGCGCCAGGGCAGGCTGCCGTCGCGCACCCGGTTGCGCCGGTTGGCGACCACGGCAATCACCACTGGCAGGGTGCCGATCAACATCGTCGGCAACGGCGCGCCAGTGCGCTGTATCGCCGCTGACAAAAAAAGGTAGTAGGCGATGTTGCCCACCGCCGACAGCTTCAGCGCCTCCAGCCAGTCAGCGCGGCTCAGTTGTGCCAGCCGCGTGCGGTCCAGCGCCGCCAGCGGCAGCGCAATGAGGCCGAATGCGAGATAGCGGCCAAACGTTAGCAGCGCCGGCGGGTACTGCGGCAGCAGCAAAGGTGCCACGAACACCAGGCCCCACATCAGGCCTGCAGCGCCAGCAAACAGGGTGCCCGTGACGAGCGCGCGGCGGTGCGAGGGCACGGATGTAAAGCAGTTCCGGCGCCCGGCCCGCGCGCCCGCGCAGCAGCCGGATTACTTGACCAGAAAGTCTTGCAGGGTCTTGCCGCTGGCCAGCGCTTCGCGCAACCAATCGGGCCGCTTGCCGATGCCGCCCCAGGTGCCACCGCTGTCGTTGCGGAACTTCACCACCGGCGGCGCTTTGGCGCCGGGCTTCTTGCCGGCTTTGCGTTGTTTGGGCTGGGCTGCGGTGCCGCCGCTGCTTTTGCCACCCTTAGCGGCTTTGCCTGCGTTGCCCAGGCCCAAGTCGGCGGCCGTCAGTTTGTAGTGGCTGATGGCGTCGCGAATGCGCTCGATCACGCCAGTCACTTCACTGCGGCGCAAGTTTTCAGCTTGAACCTGCAGTTCCTCAATTTGCTTCAGGACTTGCTCGTAGGTCTTTTTCATGGCCATCCGAAATAAGGTTGTGTTGCATGGCCTAACGTTGAACGTTAAGCAGAGTGGGCGCGCCTTTTTTGAAGGTGCCTGTCGACGTGCATTAGGGCTGCAAGCGGTGGGCCTGCAGCCACTTGCATGGCGGGCGCGACCTTAACACAAACAGGGGTGTTTTACTTAATGCACCAACACTGCCGGGCGGGCGCCATTGCTGCGCGCGTTCTCAGCCAACAACGCTTGCCGTTTGTGCCGATCAAAAGACGGGTTCGCAGCGCAGTTCAGTCTTCACTGAATTGGCCAGGTAACACGCTGCATGGGCCTGATGGTGTAACTGTTGCAGCTCCATTGCATTCGGTTGTTTGGCGCCGCCAAACACCACTTCGGGCCGCAGCGTCACCACCGTCATCACCATTTGCTGTTCGGCATTGCGGGCCATTTCGCCCAGCGGGTTGTCGCGGTAGCTGTCCACGCAATAACCTGCGCGGGCGGCAATGCCCAGAAACCACAGCATGTGGCAACTGGCGAGCGCAGCAACAAACATTTCTTCCGGGTCGACTGCGCTGGCGTCAGACATCGGCAAGGGCACCACGTGCGCTGATGAAGAGCCGTTAAATTCAACGCCACCGTCAAAGTGCAACCGGTGTTGGCGGCTGTAGCGGTTGTCCACAAACGGTTCTGAAGAGTGGCGACGCCAGCTCAGTTGAGCGGTGTATTTCGACATGTCAATTCCGCAAGTGGAGCGAGGGTTCAGTGGTCGGAAGAAGAGCGGCGCAGCGCTGTCTGTGTGGAAGGCGTGCGCTACAAACTGCCGCCGCTGCGCAGCCGCTCAAGCCGCAATGACAATTGTTGTTGCATCTCCAGCAGTTGGCGTTGAAGTGCGGCTGCATTCGGGCCCGCAGCGGCCGCAGCAACCGCCTGGCGCTGCGCTTCGATGCGCTGCATCAGTTCCACCTCGGGCGGCAGCACACCGGCGTCTTTCATGATCTTGTAGCCCATGCGCAATTCGGCCGGTGTTGCTTCATAACCGTCGCTTAACTGCAGCGGTTTGCCCCAGCTGGGCGCGCTGCTGAGTTCGCCGTTGCGCTGGCTGGCGTCGAGCGCGCGGCCGATAGGGTCGTCCAGCAACTTCAGTCGTTGTTCGCGTTTGTCTTCGGCGCTGGACTGGGTGCTCATCACGCCCGCTCCTGGCTGGGCAATTCCAGCGCATCGATCCAATACCGCGTCAGCGGCGTTTCGGGTTTGGCCATCAACCTTTCGTTGAGCAGCGCAAGACCCAGCTTGCGATTGCGGCCCTGGGCGGCGGCGGCCAGCAGCGTTTGGTTGATCAGGTCGCGCTGTGCGTGGCTGCCGCCCAGGCGGGTGGCCACCGGCAGCACCGGCGCGATCAACACGGTGGCGCGGTCGGCGTCGCCGCGCGCCAGCGCGCACAGGCCACGCATCAACGGCAGGCCCACTTCGCGTGCCATGGCGTGGTTGTTGCGGCTGGCGTCGCGCGGTTGCAGCGCTTGTTCGGCGCAGCGCGCCACCCAGTTTTCGGCGCGTGTTATCTCGTCGGCGCCCAGCAGCGCCAGCACCGCGTGCACGTCGTTGAACGCGTAGTGGCCCGGCGCGTGCGCCTGGTCCAGCCCCCAGCCCTGCACCAGCGCGCTGCACTGCGCCGACATGTCGTGGCCCATCAGGTGCAGCCGCCACAGCAGCGACGCGGCGTCCAGCCGCTGCAGCGTGACTTGCAACTGCGGGCCGCTCAGGTGAGCGTCGAGCAAGCGCAACACGCCGGCAATGTCCATCGCCTCGAGCCTGAAGAGTGCCTTGTGCCACCACAAGTGGCCGGCGAAACCATTGCCCTCGGCCCACGCCGGCTGGTGCAGGCGCAGCCAGGCCGCGCCTTCTTCAAAGCGGCCTTGCATGTCCATCACATGCGCCACGGCGTGCACCGCCCAGGGCACACGCGGGTTGATGGCCAGCGCCTGGCGGCCACTTTCTTCGGCCTGCGCGTAGAGGTTGTTTTCTTCCAGGCCGAAGGCCCACAGCGCCAGCACATGCGGGTACAGCGGGTCTTGGTGGTCCCATGCCGGCAGCGCACGCGCCGGCCGCTGGCGCAGGCCCAGTGTGTCGCCGCTGTAGAAGTCCCACAACTGCGCCCATTGCAAGGCCAGCGCGTCACGCGGGTGTTCCACCAGCAGCTCGCCCCAGATGCGGCATGCCGCCTGCCAGCGCCCTTCCTGCGTGGCCTGCACCGCGTGCAGGTGGGCCTGTTCGCGGGGCGTGGCGTGCTGCATCAGCGCACCCGCAGTGGCCAGGTGCGTGGCAGCTTCAGCCACCAGGCCGGGCTCGGTCAGGCTCAGCAAAAAGCCGGCTTTCATGGTGTGCGGCAGCGACCACGCGGGGTCGGCGGCAATGGCGGCGTCCAGGTCGGCCAGCGGCGTGTCGTAGAACGACATCATGCGCCCCAGCGCCTGTTCGGCGGCGTCACGCGCGCCGCTGTGCGCGCTGCTGCAGGGGTTGCCGCGGACGTCCCGGTAGAACATGCGCTGAATGTAGCGCGGCGGCGCGACGCTGGCCGGCGGCTGGCCCGCTGTCAGCCCGGCGCTGCGGGCCAGTGCCTGAGCGGCCCGCGCAGCGCCTCAAATGCGCGCGCCACGCGCAACACGCCGACATCGTCGTGCCGCCGGCCCACGATTTGCAGGCCGATGGGCAAGCCCGCAGCGGTAAACGCACAGGGCACGCTGATGGCCGGCTGTTCACTCATGTTGAAGGGTAGCGTGTAGTTGATGTGTTCCATCGCCCGCAGCGGGTCGTTGCTGGGCATCGCCCACTCGGCGGCAAAAGCAGACACCGGCGCCACCGGCGAGATCACGAAGTCAAAAGGCTGGCAGGCGGCCAGCGTGGCATCACGCAAGGCGCCAATCTGGCTGTAGCCGTGGAAAGCTTGAGCGGCGCTGTAATCTGCGGCCTCGGCCACCCAGCTGCGGATGAAGGGCAGCACGCGGGCGCGCTGTGCGTCGGGCAGCGCTGCAATGTCCAGCCACGAGCGCAGGCGCCAGAAACGGTTGATGCCGTCGGCCATTTCGCGGGTGGCAAAAGGCGGTACCGCTTGGCCCACCGGTGTAACCACTGCGCCCGCCGCCTGCAGGCGCTGTGCGGCGTCTGCCACCGCCCGCCGGATGTCGTCGTCCAGCGGCAGGCCCCAGCCAGCGTTCAACCACAGTCCCATCGTGCAACCGCGCAGCACCGCCAGCGCGTCGCCGTCGGCCGCTGCAGCCCAGGGCAGGTTCTGAAAAGGCAGTGCGGTGGTGTCGCGGGCATCGGGCAGGCTGAGCGTGGCCATCATCAGCGCCACGTCTTGCACCGTGCGCGCCAGCGGCCCGGCCACGCGGCCCACGTAAGGTGGCTTGATGGGCACACGGCCGTTGCTGGGCTTGAAGCCGACGACGCCGCACCAGCTGGCGGGCAGGCGGATGGAGCCGCCGATGTCGGTGCCCAGATGCAAGGGGCCATAACCCGCCGCAGCCGCTGCCCCGGCGCCGCTGCTGCTGCCGCCGGGGCCCTTGTGCAAATTCCAGGGGTTGCGTGTAGTGCCGTGAAAACTGGACACGCCTGAGGACAACATGCCGTAGTCGGGCATCGTGGTTTTGCACAGGAACACCGCGCCGGCTTCGCGCAGGCGGGCTGCCGGCGGCGCGTCTTCGGGCAGCACCTGAAGCTGCGTCGCGGCGGTGCCCAGCGGCATCGCGTGGCCGCGGGTGGCGATGTTTTCTTTCAGCGTCACGGGCACGCCGTCCAGCGCGCCCAGCGGCTGGCCTTGTTGCCAGCGTTTCTCAGCGCTGCGCGCCATCAACAGCGCCACCTCGGGCTCAAAAGCCCAGGTGGCCGCAATGTGCGGTTCCCAGCGCTGCACATGACCTATCAGCGAGTGCGTCACTTCCACCGGCGACAAAGCGCGGGCTTGGTAGGCGCGGTGCAGATCTGCCGCACTCAGTTCATGCAGTGCGGACATCAAAACTCAACCGCGCGGCTGCATGAAAGCCTGCAGGCTGGCCGCTGCTTTGGCCCGCACCTGCGCGCGCAGCCAGGGCGACCAGCCAAGAAACAAACCAGGCGCGCCCAGCGCCTGGCGCGACCAGGCCCAAAAGTTGAAGCGGTCGCGGTGGCGAAAGATCAAGCCTTGTCCATCGAACAGGAAAGTGGCATCTATTTTGTTGTGCACCAGGCGCCCGGTGGCGCTGAACAGGTAATGCGCTTCCCAGTGCGCCGAGTGTTCGGTGATGTGGCTAACGTCCAGTTTCCAGTGCGTCATGCCTTTGGCTTTTGTGGCCTGGCACAACATGCGCCACATGCTGCCGATGGCTTGTGGGCCCTGCAGCGAAAAGGCCTCGTCGTCAAACTGCGCTGCGCTGGCGTAACAGCTTTGCATGGTGTCGGCGTCGAGCTGGGCGAAGGCGGCGTAAAAACGTTCGATGGTTTGTTTGCTCATCGGTGAGCCCGCTGTTTTCTCAAACACCGGCGACGGGCTGCGCAGCCATTGTTCACTACAGCGTGGTGGCCGGCGGCGCCCAGCTGACCGCAGCCATGTCATTGGCAAAAATCGGCGAGCTGTTCCACAAACCGCGCAAACCGCGTTTGAACACCGCCACCTGCGCCGGATTCCAGACGAAAGCGTTCACCGCGTCGTCGGCCACCTGGCGCTGGATGTCGCGCCAGATGCGGCCCTTTTCGCGGTAGTCGCTGGTGGCCGCCATCGTGGCCACCAGCGCGCGGAATTTGGTGCTGTCGTAGCCGAAGTAGTAGTTCGGGTCGGCATAGGCGGTGGCGTAGTCCAGCGGCTCGACATGATTGATGATGGTCAGGTCAAAGTTGCCCTTGAACGGGCCCGACAGCCACTGCGCCCATTCCACGTTTTCAATCTTCGCGTTGATGCCCACCTTGGCCAGTTGCGCCGCAATGATCTCGCCGCCCTTGCGTGCGTATTGCGGCGGCGGCAGTGTCAGCGTCAGGTTCAGCGGTGTCGCCACACCCGCTTCGCGCAGCAGCGCTTTGGCTTTTTCGGGGTCGTAGGCCGACTGTTTGGTGAGGTCCATGTAACCCAGGTCGGTGGGCGCAAAGTGGCTGCCGATGGGTTTGCCCAGGCCTTCCTGCGCACCGTCGATGAAAGCCTTGCGGTCGATGGCGTGGCCGATGGCACGGCGCACGCGCACATCGCTAAGCGGTGCCTTGCGGTTGTTGATGGCGACGATGCCTTTGCCCGAGGTGCTGCCCAGCTCCACCACATAGCGTTTATCGCCCTGAAACTGCGCAATGGCCTGCAGCGCACCAAAGCGCGGCATGCCGTCAATGTCGCCGGCCAGCAGCGCCGCCACTTGGGCGGCCGGGTCGTTGATGAAGCGGAAGGTGACGCGCTTCAGGCGCACTTTGGCGGCGTCGCGGTGGCCGTCCCATTTCGTCAGCGTGACCGCCGAGCCCTTGGCCCAGTTCGCCACCTTGAATGGCCCGGTGCCAATGGGGTTGGTGCCAGCCTGGCCAGCCGTGTTCGGATGCAGGATGACGGCGGTGTTCTCGCCCAGCCGAAACGGCATCAGCGCATCGGCGTTGTTCAGCACCAATATCACCGTGTAGGGGTCGGGTGTGGCGACGCTGCTGATGAGGTCGAACACCGCCTTCTTGGCTTTGTTGGTGCTGCCCGGCGCCCGCGCGCGTTCGAAACTGAACTTCACCGCGCTGGCGTCGAAAGGCGCGCCGTCAGAGAACTTGACGCCGCGTTTCAGCCTGAAGGTGTAGGTTTTGCCGTCAGGCGTGTGGCTCCAGTTTTCAGCCAACAGCGGCGTCACGGCGCCGTCCATCGCAATTTTGGTCAGGCCTTCAAGCACGTTGTAGTGCACGATTTCGCCGATGGCGGCGGCCGCTGCGGTGGTGGGGTCGAGCGTGGTGGGTTCCAGCACCATGCCGAGCACGACGCTGTCGTTGCGGGCGTCTTTGGTCGGCTGAGCCTGGGCGTGTTGCAGCGCGCCCAGCACAGGCGTGGCGGCGATCAGGGTGTTCAGCTGGCGGCGGGAAATGGTCATGGTGGTGGACTCCGTTCAAGGCTGAGTGCCAGGCCATTCTGAGGCATGACGAGCGGCTGCCCCGATCGCGTTGGCATGCGTGTTGCGAGGCCTTTGCGCGGCACAGTTTCCACGTCATTCGCCAAGGGTTTCCCCCGCCGCCTACCTGCGGGAGATGTGCGGCCCCGGGTGTCGTTGCAA
>JAYUPP010000179.1:0-3947 GCA_043760045.1 Betaproteobacteria bacterium | reverse complement strand
CCATCACGCGGTTTGATGCCTCGGCCTTTGCCTGCAACTTTGCTGGCGAGGTCAAGGGCTTCAACGTCGAAGCCTATATGCCGGCCAAAGAAGCCCGGCACATGGACACCTTCATCCACTACGGCATGGCGGCCTCGATCCAGGCCGTGCAGGATGCTGGCTTGGCGGTGGGCGACGCTTTGAACGAAGAGCAGGCCGAACGCATCGGCGTGATGGTGGGCTCGGGCATCGGCGGCTTGCCGATGATCGAGCAGACCGACGGCGACTACCGCGAACGCG
Organism: Betaproteobacteria bacterium; assembly: GCA_043760045.1. Classification (GTDB taxonomy): domain Bacteria; phylum Pseudomonadota; class Gammaproteobacteria; order Burkholderiales; family Burkholderiaceae_C; genus Rubrivivax. The sequence continues at coordinate 3,668 of JAYUPP010000179.1, read as the reverse complement.
GGCCGCGCCGCATCTCGCCCTTTTTTGTGCCGGCCTCGATCATCAACATGATCTCGGGCCATGTCTCCATACGTTTTGGTTTCACCGGGCCCAACCTGGCCATCGTCACGGCCTGCACCACGGGCTTGCACTGCATCGGTGAGGCCGGGCGTTTGATCGAATACGGCGATGCCGATGTGATGGTGGCCGGCGGTTCAGAGGCCACGGTGTCGCCGTTGGGTGTGGGCGGCTTTGCGGCCGCGCGTGCGCTGTCCACACGCAACGAAAGTCCGGCCACCGCGTCGCGCCCTTGGGACAAGGACCGCGACGGTTTTGTGCTGGGCGAAGGCGCGGGTGTGCTGGTGCTTGAAGAGTACGAACACGCCAAAAAACGCGGTGCAAAGGTCTACGCAGAGCTCGCGGGTTTTGGCATGGGCGCCGATGCCTTCCACATGACCGCGCCCAACGTCGATGGCCCCAAGCGTTCAATGAAAGCGGCGTTGCGAAATTCAGGTGTCAATGCCGACCAGGTGCAGTACCTGAACGCCCACGGCACCAGCACGCCGCTGGGTGACCTGAACGAAACGAATGCCATCAAGCTGGCGTTTGGCGACCATGCACGTTCGTTGGTGGTGAACTCCACAAAGTCGATGACGGGCCATTTGCTCGGCGGCGCCGGTGGTATCGAGTCGCTGTTCACCGTGCTGGCGCTGCACCACCAGGTGTCGCCGCCCACCATCAACATCTTCAACCAGGACCCTGAATGTGACCTGGACTACTGCGCCAACGAAGCGCGGGCGATGAAGATCGACTTCGCGGTGAAAAACAACTTTGGATTCGGCGGCACCAACGGCACGCTGGTGTTCAAGCGCTGCTGAGCTTGCGCTTGCGCTTGAGCTTGAGCTTGAGCTTGCGCTTGAGCTTGTGCTTGAGCTTGTGCTTGTGCTGTAGCAGCTTATGCGCAGCGCACCGGCGGTAAGCGTGCGCTGCACCGGCGGCGCGCTATGGCGCTGCTTGTGGTGGTTATTGCCGGCTTTGGCAGCGGCCGCGTGGGCTTATTGGGCCGCGCTGCACCTGGGTTGGCCCGCTGCTGCGGGCTGGGCTGCGGCGCTGGTGTGCGCAGCGGCGGCGGCCGGCATCGCGGCGCGGCAGGTGCCCCCGCCGGCGCAGCTGAGCTGGGACGGCGCGGTGTGGACTTGCGACGGCCTGCCGGTGCAGCCGCAGGTGATGCTGGACACGGGCGGCGCCTGGCTGCTGCTGCGTTTGTGGCCGGCAGCCGGCGGGCGCAGCCGATGGCTCGCGGTGTCGCAGCGCGACGCCGCCGCCGCCTGGCACGCACTGCGGGCTGCGGTCTACGGCCCGCCGTCCCAGCCCGCCCCGCATGGCAGCGCGAACCCGCCCCGCTGAATGCAAGACGCTGACGCCGATGCGCTGCTGGTTGAACGTGTCAAAGCGGGCGATAAGGCAGCTTTCGAGATGTTGGTGGTCAAGTACCAGCGGCGGGTGGCGCGTTTGATAGCCCGCATGGTGCGCGACACCGAGCTGGTGCAGGACATCACGCAAGAGACCTTCATCAAGGTCTACCGCGCCTTGCCGCAGTTTCGGGGCGACAGTGCTTTTTACACCTGGCTGTACCGCATTGCCGTCAACACGGCGCGCAAAGCCTTGCTCGATTTGAAGCGCGACCCGCTGGTCATCGCCATGACGGCGGCACAAGACACCGAAAATGAGGAAACTTCTCGCGTTGAAAGTGAACCAAGCAACGGCGAGACACCCGAAGCCGTGCTGGCCAGCAAGGAAATTGCCACTGCCGTGAACGCCGCCATTGAGGCGCTGTCAGAAGATTTGCGACAGGCCATCACGCTGCGCGAGATCGAGGGCCTGAGTTATGAAGAGATTGCCGAATTGATGAACTGCCCCATCGGAACGGTGCGTTCACGCATCTTTCGCGCCCGCGACTCCATTGCAGCACGCTTGCGGCCTTTGCTGGACACCCGGGACGGCCGGCGCTGGTGAGCCCCGCGCCCACCAGCCCAAGCCCATCCTTTGCAACGCATGCCTGCTGCGCAGCCGACGACATACCGCCCATGACCACACCGCCCAACATCACACCGCACCCGCCACCTGAAGAGACCCCGCACAGCATCAGCAGTGCGGCGCGGCAACGGTTGTCGTCACTTGCCGATGGCGATACGGCAGGCCTGGACGCACAGGGCGGCGTGTCCGCAGCGTTGGCAACCTGGCGCACCGATGCTGATGCGCGGCAAGCGTGGCACAGCTATCACCTGATTGGTGATGTGATGCGGTCTGAAGATCTGGCACACACAGCCACGCAAGACCTGGCGTTTATGAGCCGGCTGCGCGACCGGCTGGAAGCGGAGACTCTGCATCTGCTGCCCGCCGGTATGGGGCCAGACCCGGGCGCACACCCTGGCCCTCGCGCAGGCTCACAGGCAGGCACCAAACACGCTGGTAGTGTGAAATCTTGGCCCACCGGGCTGGCGCTGGCCGCCAGCGTGGCGGTGGCCGCGATTGCGCTGGGGCTCAGCCGGCCTTGGACGCCGGCGTCGCCTGACGGCGCGCGGCTGCTGGCGCGCGCTGGCAACCCGGGTGCTGCAGCGCCGACGCTGGCTGTCAACGGCGCCGGCGTCTTGCGCGACCCGCGCCTGGATGAATTTTTGCGCCTGCATCAGATGGCACGCGGCGGGCTGCCCGTCAGCGCGCCAGGCGGTACCCTGCAGCGCGCCGACATGCAGATGCCGGCGGCAGGCCCGAACCGGTGAGAGCGGCCCTGGCGCGTGTTTTGTTCCCGTGGCTGCGCCCGCTGGCAGCCTGGGCTGCTGTGTCTGCCGGCTGCGGTGGGCTGCTTGGGGTGGCCGTCTTGTTCGGCGCAGGTGCAGCAGCAGCGCAGGGCACACCCACCGCCGCTGACACGCATACGCAAGCCCGGGGCTGGTTCATGCGCATGCAATCTGCCGCAGCAAAGGTCAATTTCCAGGGCAGCCTGGTGGTCGGCGTGGGCGCGGTGGTGAGCAGCTCACGCGTCACCCATTACGCGGTGGGTGGCCAGGTCTACGAAATGCTCGAGGCCATGGACGGCCGCGCCCACCGCGTCGTGCGCCACAACGATGTGGTGCACATGCTGTGGCCGCAAACGCAGGTGGTGGTGATCGAAAAACGCGCCACCCTGGCCGCTTGGTCCACCACACCGCAGGCAGTGGATGGGTATGCGCTGGACAACTACGACGTGCGCATGGATGGCACGGCACGGGTGGCCGGCCGTGATGCGGTGGTGCTGTGGTTGCAGCCCCGCGACGGGCTGCGTTACGCACAGCGCTTCTGGGCCGACCGCGAAACGGGGCTGATGCTGCGCGCCGATGTGCTGGCCACGCAGCCATCGTCGCCGCCGCAGCCACAACCACAGCCACAGCCACAGCCACAGCGACAGCCAGAGCAGCCACAGCGACAGCCACAGCAGCCACAGCAACCAAATCGGCTCACCTGGCAGGTACTGGAGTCAACCGCTTTCTCGGCACTCGACCTTGCCGTGCCGGCGCGGCCGCAACTGGTTTTGCAGGCTTTGCAGACACCGGCGGGTTACCGGGAAGTACGGCCGCAGCAGCAGGCCACCACGTTGCAAGCGCAAGGTTTTACGTTGTTGCGCCCGGTGCCCGGCTACCGGTTGGCGG
>JAYUPP010000178.1:0-10531 GCA_043760045.1 Betaproteobacteria bacterium | reverse complement strand
CGAAGCTGACCTTGTTGACGGCCAGCACGCCGCCGAAACGCACCGTCAGGTCTTGCGCTGACAGCAGCACATTTTGAGTGTTAGCTAGGGTGGCGTTGGCCACGATGGCGTTCATTTCAAGCGGTCCGATTTCTGGAACGACTTCTGCCGTTTGAACATGCCCTGGCGGTAAAACGGGAACAGCTGGAACCAGGCGCGCACCTTCAGCCAGCGGCCGTACAGGCCCATCGGCTCGAACAGCACAAACGCGATCAGCATCAGGCCGTAAACGGTGCCTTGCAGACCGGTGGCCTGGCCGATGGCAGCAGGCAGGTAGTCTTTTGCCAGCGCGATCAACTGCGGCATCACGATCAGAAAGATGGCACCCAAAAAGGCGCCGTGGATCGAGCCCAGGCCGCCGATCACCACCATCAGCAGAAGGTCGATGCTTTGCACGATGCCAAACTGGTCGGGCGACAGAAACTGGATCTTGTGTGCATACAACGCGCCGCCCAAACCGGCCATGCCGGCCGACAACGCAAACGACAGCGTCTTGTAACGCGCCAGGTGGATGCCCATGCTCTGCGCCGAAATCTCGGAGTCGCGGATGGCCACAAAAGCGCGCCCGGTGGACGAGCGCAACAGGTTCACCGCCGCCAGCGTGGCCAGCACCACCAACACCAGGCACAAGAAGTAGAACTCGGTGGCGGTGTCGAGTTTCCAACCGGCAATGCCGGCCGGTTTCACCGACAAGCCCGCGTTGCCGCCCGTTACGTGTTCCCAGCGCGCCAGCGCTTCTTCAACGATGAAGCCGAAGGCCAGCGTGGCCATGCCCAGGTAAATGCCTTTGACGCGCAGCGCGGGCAGGCCCACCACCACGCCCGCAGCGGCCGACAAACCGGTCGCGCAGGCGAGCGTTATGGGGAACGGCCAACCGGCATTGCTGAGCACCGCCTCGGTGTAGGCACCCACGCCCAGGAAGGCGGCATGCCCGAGCGAAAACAAACCGGTGAACCCGGCCAGCAGCATCAGGCCCAGGCCCACCACCGCGTAGATGAGCACAAAGGTCAGCTGCGCCACCCAGTATTCGGCCAGCACAAAAGGTGCGGCCAGCAGCGCCAACACGAGCGCGCCATACCAGAACCGGTGGCCGCCGTGTTTGGCCAGGCGGATGTCCTGGTCGTAGTCGGTCTTGAAGATGTAGCGCATGGGTTTTGGACTTGAGGCCTTGGTTCGTCAGACCTTCTTGCGCAGCTTCTCGCCAAACAGGCCATTGGGCTTCAGCACCAACATCAACAGCACCACGATGTAAGGCGCGATGTCTTTGAAACCCTCGGGCAGGTAAAAGCCAGAAACCGCCTCGACGATGCCGATGATGAGCCCACCCACGATGGCGCCGGGCAGGCTGCCGAAGCCCCCCACCACGGCAGCCGGGAACGCTTTCAAACCTATAAAGCCCATGTTGGCGTGCACAAAAGTGATGGGCGCCAGCAGCAAGCCGGCAATGGCCGCCACACCTGCCGCCAGGCCCCACACCAGCCCATTCAAACGCTTGACCGGGATGCCCATGTAATAGGCCGCCAGCTGGTTTTGCGAAGCAGCCTGCATCGCGATGCCCAGCGTGCTGAACTTGAACAGCGCAAACAAGGCGGCGCACAGCAAGGCGGTGACGGCGATGATCACCAGTTGTTCAGCCGACATCACCAGCGTGCCCAGCTTCAGCACCTGGCCGGCGTACGGCAGCGGCAGGGTGTGGGTGTCGGTGCCGATGTCGGGAATCATCGTGATGACACCGCGCAGCACATAGCCCACACCAATCGTCAACATCACAATTGAAAACGCCGGCTGGCCCAGGATCGGGCGGATCACCGCCCGTTCCAGCAGCACCCCCAGCGCCATCATTGCGATGACGGCCGAGGGCACCGCCAGCCAGAACGGAAAGTTCAGCGCCTTCATCGCCAACAGGCCGCCAAAAGCGCCCACCATCATCAGGTCGCCCTGTGCGAAGGTCACCGTTTCGGTGGCCTTGTAGATGAGCACAAAGCCCAGCGCAATCAAGCCGTAGATGCAGCCTTGGGCGATGCCGCTGATGAGCAGCTGAAGCAATTGCAAGTGAGGTGTCCTCGACAGGCCAAGCCGGGGCTGCGCGCGGTGTGCGTGCAGTGGCCCGGCAAAGCTGCGCGATTCTGGGCCGGCCCAGGGCGTTTCTGGATTGGGGTTTTCGCAGGCCTGAAACAGGTGTCAGCGCGGCTGTCGCTCAAGTGACAGGTGCGCTGAACAAGGCCTCCATTTCGCGCCGCACCGCATAGGCGCGGGTGCCGGTGTCCATGGCCACGTCGGCCCAGGTCAGGCACTGGCCCTGCTTCACCGGCCGCAGCAGTTTCACCTGGTGCGCCAGGCCCAGCGGCAAGCCACCCATCTGCAGCGACCTGGCGGCCGGCAGCAGCTTGCCCCACACGGTGTAGCCGCCTTCGCCGTCCAGCAGTTCACCCGCCACCAGGTCGCGTTTGGCAGTGGCCACCACATCAGCGTTCCAGGCCTGCGCCACGCCGGTGGGTTCACCGCGCAGCATCACGCTGGCGACCGAAAAGCCCACCTCCAGGCCGATCAAGTGCCAGCGTTTGTAGAGCGTGAAGTAGCGCCCGCTGGGGTCGGTGTGGGCGTTGTATTCCTCGAAGCAGTTGCGGATGTAGTCGGTCTCGCCTTCCACCGTGACCCACACGCCCATGCGGATGTCGTAAGGGATGACGCGGCCGTCGGTTTCCAGCGACGAGATGACTTCCACCATGCCCTTTTTTTCGAGCACACCGCCTTCACTGATGGGGCGCGTGACGAAAGGAATGTCTTCCACACTGGCCGGCGGATATAGCAAGCCGTTGCTCGGCACCGCCAGGCCGGTGGCGTTGGAAACTGCAGCGCTTTCAATGCTGGGTTTGCTGCCGTCCAAAAAGCTGTTGAACATCTTCGCGTTCAAGCCGCCACGCGCGGCCTGTTCGGGCGTCAGGCCGTAGTAGCCCCACACCGTGTCGGGTGTGCTCTGGCTGAAGTGCGGCAGCCACTTGTGGCCCCGGCCGGCGGCCACCACCGGGAAGCCGCAGGTGCGCGCCCAGTCCACCAGGTCGCAGATGAGCGCCGGCTGGTCGCCAAAAGCGAGTGAATACAGCACCCCTGCATCGGCCGCCTTGCGCGCCAGCAGCGGGCCGCAAAAAGCGTCGGCTTCCACCGTGACGTTGACCACGTGTTTGCGGCTGGCAAACGCTTCCAGGCAGTGGTCCACCGCCGCCACCGGGTTGCCGGTGCACTCCACAATCACATCGATGGCCGGGTGTTGCACCAGCGCTTGCCAGTCGTCGCCCACATGCGTGTTGCCATCACGCAAGGCCGCGTCCAGGCTGCTGGCCTGCACACGCTGCGGCTGCCAGCCCACACGTTCGAGGTTGCGGCAGGCGGCTTCGGGCGCCAGGTCGGCGATGCCCACCAAATGGATGCCGGGTGTGCGCGGCACCTGCGCCAGGTACATGCTGCCGAATTTGCCGGCACCGATCAGGCCCACGCGGATGGGCTTGCCTTGTGCGGCACGTTGTTGCAGTTTGTGGTGCAGGTTCATCTCAGCATCTCCTTGGCCATCAGCGCACACCGTGCACGCCGCAGTTTCATTTCAGCACCTTGCTGTTGCTTGCAGACAGCTGCAGGGCCGCCGCGTCAGCCGGCAGCAGGAAACCGGCTTCCAGCGCGCGTGCAGCCGCGCGCTGCACGGCCTGCAGATAACCCTCGTGGTTGATGTAGCGCTCTTCCAGCGACAGCCGGCTGTCGCCGCGCGTTTCGCGCTCGGCCTTGGTGCGCGCAAAAGGCACCATGCCGCCCACGTAGTTGCAAATCTGCCCTTCGTGGAAAGGCCGCGCGCCGCCGGCGGTGACGTTCCAGCCGAGGTAAGTGCCCAGCGGCGCTTCGGCCAGCACCACCGGCACACCGCCCCTTTCGTTGCCGTCAGCATCCACTTTCGGCGCAAACATAGCCAGCACCTGCTTGATGCGCGGCGGCGCCAGCGTGGGCACGCCCGAGCCGTCGAGGGCATTGAACTGCGGGCCCCAGTCCAGGTCGTGCACCGGCATGATGAAGTCGGCTTCGGGCACCGTGGCGCGCAGGCCGGGCAGTGTGGGCAAACCCAGCGCGGTTTTGTTCGCCGGCACCAGGTCGCCTGCGCGCAGCGTGGGCCAGCGGCTGGGTGGGGGTGGTGTGCCCTGCATCACCCAGCGTTTGAAGTGGTGGCGAATGGCATTCACGGTTTCGGTGTGCGGCATCGGGTTGGCCGGCAGCACGGCGGTGCCGAAGTTGTTGCCCGGGCAGCTGGGCCCGCTGCTGGGCAGGCCCACGCCGGGCAGGCTGCTGTCAAAACCGCCGGCACCGCCGCCATGGCTGGAACTGGCGATGTAGTAGCGGCGCACGGTGTCGGGCAGGGGCAGGTCGGCCTTCGCGTCGGTGCCTATCCATTCCGGGGTTAGCTTCAAGGCCCACACCTCAGCCGAACCAAAATGCTCCACCACTTTGGGGCAGGTTCTGCTGGCTGTGCAGCGGTCCAGAATGCCGGCCGCTTTGACGCCGTCGGGCAAACCACGCACCGGGTCGGGCGCGGGCAGCCACCACTGCGGGCCTTCGCTGCCGGCCTGATAGAGCTCGAGCACACCGTCGGGCTGCGCCCAGCGGAAGTTCAGTGCAATGCGGCGCCCGGCGATGATGGGCCACAGGCCTTCGTGCACCTGCGCGCCGTTTTCCGCTTGATTGAAACCCAGGTGCAGCCAGCCGCGCAGGAAGTTGCCCGACTGCGAAATGCCGCGCCCGATGCTGTGCGTGATGCTGGGTGTGCCGCCCACGGCCAGCGGGTTGGCTGTGCCGTGGTCGTCAGCACGCGCGGTCTTGAAAAACCGCGCCACATCGCGCCAGGCCGCAAAGCCGATGCCCAGCACCGGGGGGTCGGCTGCGGTGTACACCACCTGGTACAAGCGCCTGGCGTCAAAGCCGGCCTGCAGGCAGATCTGCGTGGCATCGGGTGTGCCCGGGAACGGCTGGCTGGCATCACAGCGCGCCCAGGCCCACTGGTCAGAGGCAATCACCTGTTCATCGGTAACGCGGCCGTGCTGGTCTTCACCGCCGCGCGACACCAGTCGGGCCTGTGCGGTGTCCAGGCTCAGCGGCAGGTAGGGCACCGGGTTGGTCTGCACGATCAATGGCTGCGATGCCGGGCCGGCGCGGTTGACGATGCGCCCAAACACTTCGCCAGTTATGCGCGCGCCGGCGGGCCCGCGCGCCAGCGGCAACTGCAGCCAGTGCAGGCCGGCCACTGAAGCGGTGGGCCGCACGGCCGTGGCGCCCGCGTTGTCGCCTTGCCAGGCGCTGGCCAGCAACACATCGCCTGCGGCGCGTTCTGCGGCGGCCATCGCGAAGTTGCGGCCCCGGTTGGGCACGTCGTGCCACATCAGGCCGCTGGCCGCTTTCATGTCCACCGGCTTGTGGATCAAGAAGGTGGCCACAAAGCGCACCTTGCCATCGGCGTCTTTGGCAAGCGCTATGTCCTGGATCAGCGCGTTGCCGGGCAATGTCGGGTCGAGCTCGCCAAAAGCCCGGCCGGCCACTTGTTCGTAGGCCGGCCCGGTGCCGCCGCTGACCGCCAGGGTTTCGTCAATGATGATGCGCGTGATGCGCGCCTGCGCCGCCGCTGCACAGGCACACAAGGCCAGGGCGAGACAGGCGGCGCGCTTCATGCCGGTGGCGCGTTTTGCGGGGGTGGGCTGCATGGTTCCGGTGTCTCCTGTTTGTTTCTTCACGGCATTCATTTGCTAACGCGGAAACTGTTCACGCAATTTCAGTTTCCAGAACTTGCCGGTGCTGGTGCGTGGCACGGCGGCAATGAATTCATAACGCTCGGGCAGTTGCCATTTTGCAAAACTGCCGTGTTGCAGCAGGTGTTCATTCAGGGCCTGCGGCGTGGCGCTGGTGTCGCGCTTCAGCACGACGCAGGCCAGCGGACGTTCGCTCCACCGGGCGTCGGGTATCGCAATGACAGCGGCTTCGGCCACCGCAGCGTGCGCCATCAAGGCGTTTTCCAGGTCCACCGAGCTGATCCATTCACCGCCGCTTTTGATCAGGTCTTTGGTGCGATCGGTGATGCGCATGAACCCCATTTCGTCGATGGTGGCGACGTCACCGGTGCGCAAAAAGCCGTCGGCGGTGAACTTGTCGGACGCGGGCGGCAGCCCGTGGTAAGCGCCGGTGATGAAGGGGCCGCGCACCTGCACCTCGCCCATCGTGCTGCCATCATCTGGCGCGTTATGGCCCTTGTCGGCTTCGCCCTCCCCGCCACCGCCCACGCGGATGCGCAGGTCCACCAGCGGCGCCGGCACACCGGCCATCGCGGCGCGGCGAAAGCGTTCGTCGAGCCCTGCGCCGGCCAGTTCCTGGCGCGGGTGGCTCACGGTCGCCAAGGGGCTGGTTTCGGTCATGCCCCAGCCCTGCAGCAGCCACACCCCGTGCTTGTGGAAAGCGCGTATCAGCGCTTCGGGCACTGCCGCGCCGCCCACCAGCGAACGCAGGCCTGCGGGCATCTTCCAGCGCCCGGGCTGCTCAGTCAGCGCGCGCTCATAGCTTTGAATCATGCTCATCCAGATGGTGGGCACCCCCAGCGCCAGCGTGGGCGGCTGCAGCTGCATCAGGTCGAGCAGGTCGTCGGCATGCAGGTGCGGGCCGGGGAACACAAACTTCACACCCATCATCACCGCCGCATAGGGCGTGCCCCAGGCGTTGGCGTGGAACATCGGCGCCACCGGCATCAGCACGTCGGTGTTGCGCATGCACCAGTAGTCGGGCTGGTTGCCCACCAGCGTGTGCAGGATGGTGCTGCGGTGCGAATACACCACGCCCTTGGCGCTGCCCGTGGTGCCCGAGGTGTAGCACATCGACACCGGGTCGTTTTCTTCGTGCGGCGCGTAGCTGAAGCCGGGTTCGTCAGCAGCGGCGAGCAGCTTTTCGTAGTCGTCAAATTCGCTCGCCACCGGGTCGCCTGAAAACGGAAACACGATCACACGTTCAAACCGGTGCAGGTGCAAAAACTGCTGCACCAGCGGCAGCAGGATGTCGTCAACGATCAGGAAGCGGTCGCCCGCGTCGGCGGCGATGGCGCCGATCTCATTCGGCGACAGGCGCAGGTTCAGCGTGTGCATCACGCCGCCGGCCGCCGGGATGCCGAAATAACATTCCAGATGCGCGTGGTGGTTCCAGCACAAGGTGGCCACGCGGTCGCCTTTTTTCAGCCCCAGCGCCTGCAGCGCCGCACCCAAGGCGCGCGTGCGCTTGAACCACTGTGCGTAGCTGTGCTGCACGAGCGTCTTGTCGGGCCGGCGCGAAACGATCTGGCTGGCCGCGAAATAACGCCCGGCGCGGTCCAGCAGATGGTTCAGCGACAGCGGCACATCCATCATCGTGGTCTGCATGGGTTCTCCGGTTGCCAGCGGCCACATGGTGCTGCGCCCGTGCGCTGTGTGCCAGCGGTTAAACCCGGCGCTGGCCGCGCGCGGGCATGAACGTCAGGCGGCAGATTGTTGAGGCCCCCGGGCACGGAGAAGATGTATTCGGGTGTGGCAATCAACACACCGTCGGCGCGCCGCACGCGTTCGCGCAGCGCGGCCACGGCCGGTGGTAGGCCTTGTGCGAGCACGTCGCCGTCAAACACCGGCACGTCGCGCCAGTTCACGATGTCGAGCTTCAGGCCCGGGGGCATCAAGTCGCCGGCCAGCTCGGCCACCGGGTGCCAACACCCAAGCCCTGTGCAGCAGCCCGTATCAGTTGCACGTCTTTGTGCATCTGCTGCACGTTGAAGGTGGGTGTGTAGTCCTGTTCACGCCATTGCGGCGCCTTGGCATGCACGATGAGCGACGCAGCGGCGCTGGCTGCCACCACCTGCCACAACTGTGAGCGTTCCACGCCGCCGCACGCGCCCAGCGCCAAGGCTTCGGCCAGCATGGTGCTGGTGCCGACGATGAGCAGGTTGACGACCAGTTTGGCGACGCGGGCCTGTCTGGGCACAGGTCGTGGCCCCGCACCACGAGGGTCTCGTCGTCGCTGGCGCAAATGGCGCAAATGGCGCTGACGGAGATGGTGGCTTTGCCGATTTTCAAGGTGCGGTTTGGCGCCAACTTCTGCGCCAACTTCTGCGCCAACTTCTGCGTTAACTTCTGCGCCAACTTTTGCAGTTATTTTTCGACCTGCCCTGCCCACGCCAGCCGTATGTCGTAGGTGGCGGTGTGGAAAGGCCGGTCCAGCACACGGCCGTCGGGTGCGGTGCCGGGCGGGTGTTGTTCAAACGGCAGGATCAAGCTGTCGCGCACGCCAAAAACCGCGTCGGAATCAAGAAACGGGCTGTCGGCCGGAAACAGGTGCGTGGTCAGTGGCACATGGCCAACGCTTGCTGCCATCAGGTGGATGTGGCCGGGGCGGTTCGGGTGGCGGCCCATGCGCCGCAGCATCTCGCCCACCGGCCCATCGTCAGGCACCGGGTAACAGGTCGGCTTGATGGACCAGAAGTGATAGCGGCCGTCGGCATCGGAATGAAAACGCGCACGCAGTCGCATGCCCACCTCGCTGCCCATCTGCAGGTCGTAAACACCGTCGCCGTCACCCGACCAGATGTCCAGGCGGCAGCCAGCCAGCGGGCGGCCACGGGTGTCGGTGACGCGGCCGCTGTAATAGGTGGGCTCGCCGGGCATGCCGGCGCCGATGTCGCTGCCCATCGCCAGTTCGGGTGCGCCTTCCCAATAGAACGGGCCCTGCACGGTGGCCTCGGTGGGCGCCACGGTGGCCAGGGGGTCCACCACGGCCACGGCCGAGCGGCGTTTCTGTTCCAGTTCCACGACCAGCATCGACACCCCCAGCGTGTCGGACAGCAGGATGCCTTCCTGCCGCTTGTCGTCGCAGGTCTGGCCGACCTTGGTCAGAAACTGGATGGCGGCCATCCACTCGTCGGGTTTCAGGTCCACCTCGCGCACCAGCGCATGGGCGTGTTTCACCACCGCCGTCATGACCTGTTTGAAACGCGGGTCGGTGCTGTCGGCCAGGCGGCCTAACACAGCCTGTGTGAGGTCGGCGGTTTGGTGCTGGGTCATGGCTGGGCTCCTGTGATTGACGGGCGGCGGGTCGGCGCTGGCGGCACCCGCCCAAGGTGTCCGGAAAAGGTCTTTCTGGCTGCCGGCGCGCGCAAACCGATAGTCACGCGAGGCTTCCAGTTCACGCCGCAGGCGCGGAATGTTCGCATCCAGCAGGCAGCCTTTGCACTTGCGCAGTTTGCCGGCGACGATGACGCTTTCGACGTTGGAGCGCTCCATCAACGACACCACCGCCCCAGGCGCGGGGTTCAGCGGCGCCACGTTGATGGCCTCGGCGTCCAGGATGATGATGTCGGCTGCTTTGCCCGGCGTCAGTGAACCCACCTTGCGGTCCAGCTTCAAGTCGCGGGCGGCCTGCTGCTGTGCTTGATGGCCCATGACAGGAAGGTGCAGAAGCAGCAGGTCACTGGAACAGCGCGCCGGTTGCTGCCGCTGCTGACGCAACGTCAGGCACCGAATGTTGGCGAAACCGCAGATGAACAACTTCCATACGCCGATGCGGTATCAGCTTCTGTTTGGCTGGTTGCGACTGCGGTATTTGAAGACGCTCCCAATGCCAATCTTGCCAGGGAAAAACTACAGGCCGATCTGGCACTTGAGCAAGCATCCAGGTTGAAGGCGCCTGCAGCAGGGGTGGCGGCAGCCGTTCGTTCACCTGACATCTATGTTGAACGCATTAGACGAGAGCGGATGCTGGCCTGGGCCGGCGTTGGCATATCGCGTGCGAAGGCATCCACTCGAGTCCACCCACTGCCAGCTTCAGCCAATAAATCGGGGCCACATGGCCCACCAATCTCGTGAAGTGATCAAGCATCGGCCTGGATGCATGTCACGCGGCCTGCCAACCAGCGGGCCTCGTGTTCAGCCCGCAAGATGCGCGCCGCCGCCACCATGGCCTGCAGCTTGGCCACCGCCACCTCGCGCGGCAGGTCGATCAACCCGTCCGGCCGCGGGAAACTGCCGACGATGGTGGTGGGGAACAGCATCGGGCTCGCTCCTGAAGCGGCCTGGGTTTGATGTGGAAGTCTTTCATGATGCGTGGCGTTGCTGCGCATCACGAAAGTTGGCGTGGTCGCGCTGCTGGGGCCGCGCACGGCCGGCATCTTTGCGCGGGCGGTGATGCACGTGCCCATAGAGACCGCGCGCGAAGCGCGTGAGGAAGCGCGCCGCCTGGGCGCCGACTGCGCAGTGGCCATCGGTGGCGGTTCAACCACCGGCCTCTCAAAGGCCGTCGCGCTGGAATGCGCGCTGCCCATCATCGCCATCCCCACCACTTACGCCGGCAGCGAGGTCACCGCCATCTAGTAGTCCGTTTCACCAAAACCATTACATGAAATCGCGTCTTTTTCCGCCATGCGTTGTTGCATCCCCTTGCCGCACTGCCAGTGCGACGGCGGGTC
>JAYUPP010000177.1:0-10589 GCA_043760045.1 Betaproteobacteria bacterium | reverse complement strand
TCGGCAGGCAGGCAGGCGGGCGGGCGGAAAGTGCCGGGTCAGTAACCCAGGAACCCCAGCGGTTCGAGCTTGCCCTTGAACAGCGGCACCTTGAACCAGACTTCGAACATCATGAAAAACAGTGCGTTGACGATGACGGCAACCAGCACACTTTTCAGCACCGGGTATTTGCCCAGCACGATCATGAAAAGTGCGATGTACAAAGCCGACGCCACATACAAGCCAAGGAAAGTCACTGCAGCCACATAGGCCGCAGCCGGCAGCAGCACCTGCAGCACACGCGACAGCTTTTGCCGGCTGACAAACACGCCGGTGTCGCGGTTTTTGCTGAACAGCGCCTGGTAGATGATGCCCAGGCCCGAGACGCAAATGATGATGCCGATGTAGAAGGGGAAATATCCGGCACCCGGGCCGTCGCTGCCCCAGCCCGAACCGAGCCGGCGGGCCTCGTAAATAACCACCGCGCCCACCACCATCAGCAGTGCGGCCACGACGGCGTCGACAACGTTGTTGTTGACGACCGCGGGGCTCGTTTCGTCTTCGTCGGTTGGGTGCGGATCAGTCATGGCGGGGCTTACTTGGCCAGGAAACCGGCTTCGGTCATCAAGGTGCGGTGCAAGGCTTCATTGCCTTCCAGCCACTTGCGGTAGTCGGCACCGGACATCGTCGTGGTGTTGAAAGCGCCCTTTTCCATGAACTCTTTCCAGTCGGGTGTGTCGCGCACTTTTTTCATCAGGTCCACGTAATAGGCCAGCTGGTCCGGCGTTACGCCCGGCGCCATGAAGATGCCGCGCAGCATCACGTAGTCGGTGGGGATGCCGGCTTCACTGCAAGTGGGGATGTCGTTCCACGATTCGGTGGCCGTCACCTTGGTTTTGTAGGGCATGCGTGTGTCGTCAAAGACGCACAACGGGCGCAGCGTGCCGGCGCGCCACTGCGCAACTGCTTCAATCGGGTTGTTGACCGTGGCGTCCACGTGTTTGCCTACCAGTTGCACGGCCACTTCACCACCACCCTTGTAGGGCACATAGATGAACTTGGTGCCGGTGGCTTTTTCAAGCCCGACGGTGAGGATCTGGTCTTCCTGCTTGGAACCGGTGCCACCCATCTTGAATTTCAGCGGGCCTGCAGCTTTCACCGCAGCAACGAAGTCTTTGGCCGTTTTGTACGGTGTTTCGGCATTGATCCACAGCACAAACTGGTCCAGCGCCATCATCGACACCGGGGTCATGTCCTTCCAGTTGAACGGCACGCCGGTGGCCATGGGCGTGGTGAACAGGTTCGAGAGGGTGATCACCATTTTGTGCGGGTCGGCCTTGGCGTCTTTCATCGCCAGGAAGCCTTCAGCACCCGCGCCGCCAGCCTTGTTGGCAACGACCATCGACTCTTTCATCAACTTGTGCTTGACGATGATGCCCTGGATCAAGCGCGCCATCTGGTCGGCACCGCCGCCCGTGCCGGCCGGCACCACAAATTCAACTGGCTTCGTGGGCTCCCAAGCTGCATGGGCGGGCGCCGCAAACACAGCAGCCACCAGAGCGAGGGCAAACGAGGCGGGTTGCAGCGCTGACAAACGGCTGCGCAGTGGGGGGGTGGTTGCGGTTGTGGCGTACATCGGGTCTCCAAAAGTGCGGTGGGTGAATGCGGGCCGCTGCAGGCTGCGGTGGGCATGGCCTCGAACGGTCGGCATCGTCTGTTGGCCGACCTGGATTGCGCTTGACCGCAGTCAACTTCCGCAAAAAATGCAGGAATACCCCAGCGTCGGCAGACGAGCCGCGGACCTGCTGAAACCACTTTGCGCGTGCCCGTGCGGCCAAGCAGAACCACGGTCCGCTGCCGCGCTGGGTGACAAGACATTGACCCCCTAACTCGCGTAAACCATTACAAGGGCAAACCCTAGATACTGTGGCTCTGCATCAGACGACCAAGGGGAGCACCATGAACAGCATCAGCACCACCCGCAGCCAGCGCTTTCAGCACGACCTGTTTCAAACGCTGCACACTTTCGCCGCAGAGGCGGCTGCCTTTTTCAAAGCCATCGCGAGCCCGTCCACCCTGATTGCCGAAGTTGAGCACATGCACGCGCTGCAATGTGAGGCGCAGCGCCTGGACACCAGCGACCCGGCGCGTGCCGCCGACTTGCGCCAGCAGGCCAGCCGCATCGGCTTGGGCTAACTTTCCGGTTGCGTGCCGGTGAGTTCCGGCTTGACCGGGTCGGCGCCAGCGCTTGGCAGCCGATCTCCGCACGCCGTGCTTGCCAACGCTCAGCGACGAAGGCCCGCACCATGAACACCAGCGCCCAGTTTTCAGCTGCCTTTTTGGCCGCACTTTATTTGGTGCCGGCGCATGCACAAAGCCTGCCTTGTTCGCTGCTGAGTCTGGCCGAAATTCGGGCCAGCGCCACGGCCGTGGTCGGCCCCTTGTTTGGCGAACCCGCCGCTGAAATCAGCGCCAAGGATGTTCCGGCACTGCCGGAGCGGCTGCGCATCAAGCAGTGCACCGCCACGGTGACGGCTGGCGGCGCACCGCAACCGTGGTCGGCCCGCCGGGGTAAAGCTGGCCGGGAACTGTCAAGCGAAATGCGGCCTGTCTGAGCGGCCGCGATGATAGGCTTCTGCGGCATGAACAAGTCCATTTCAACTCTGGCGATAGTCATGGTCTGCCTGCTTGCAACTGCACTGCCAGGGTCCCGCGCCATTGCTGCCGGCACACTGACCGTCTGCACCGAAGCGTCGCCCGACGGCTTCGACGTCATGCAGTACGAAGCGGCCGTCACCATCGACGCCGCCGGCCTGACGCTGTATGACCAGCTGCTGCTGTTCAAGCCCGGCAGCACCGAACTGAGGCCCGGGCTGGCCGAAAAATGGACCATCAGCCCCGATGGCCTGAGCTACACCTTCACGCTGCGCAAGGGCGTGAAGTTTCACAACACGCCCTGGTTCAAGCCGACGCGCGACTTCAACGCCGACGACGTGCTGTGGTCGATCAACCGCGTGAACAACAAAAAACACCCAGCCTACGGTGCCGCCAAGAACGGCTACATCTACTGGGAAAGCATGGACATGGGCAAGCTCATCAAGTCGGTGAACAAGCTTGACAACATGACCGTGCGCATCACGCTGAACAAGCCCGAAGGGCCGTTTCTGGCCAACTTGGCAATGAGCCCGATCGGTTCCGTGTCGTCGGCCGAATACGGCGAACAGCTCACCAAGGCCGGCAAGCTGGACCTGCTGAACACGCAGCCGGTGGGCAGCGGCCCGTTCGTCTTCAAAAGCTACCAAAAAGATGCCGTCATCCGCTACAGCGCCAACACCGCGTACTGGGGCGGCGCGCCCAAAGTGGACAACCTGATACTGGCCATCACCGTTGACCCGAACGTGCGCATCCAGCGCCTGAAAGCCGGTGAATGCCTGATCGGCACCAACCTGAAACCCGAGTCGGCGGGCGCCTTCGACAACGACCCTAACGTCAAGATGCTGCGCCAGAGCCCACTGCTGACGGCCTACATCGCACCCAATGCCAAACGCAAGTTCCTCAGCGACAAGCGTTTCCGCGAAGCGCTGTGGCTGGCGCTGGACAAAAAGAGCTACATCGCGTCGGTCTACGGCGGCAACGCCACGGCCGCAGTAAGTTTCTTGCCGCCAGGCATGTGGAGCTTCGACGCCAGCCTGCCCGAGCGCCGTGACGTTGAAAAGGCCAAGGCGCTGGTGATGGCCAGTGGCTACGACGGCAGTGAGCTGGCTCTGTTCACGCGCATCGGTGGCCCCATAGACGGTAAACGCGCGGCCGAACTGATGCAGGCCGATTGGGCCCGGGTCGGCATCAAGGTCAAGGTGCAGATGATGGAATGGGGCGAGCTGCTGAAGCGCGCCGGCAAGGGCGAGCACGACATCACCTTCCTGCAATGGGCCGGCGACAACGGCGACCCCGACAACTTCTTCAGCCCCAACATCAGCTGCGCGGCGGTGGCCGGCGGCGGCAACAAGAGCCAGTGGTGCAACAAGGCCTTTGACGAGCTGATCGACAAGGCACGCAAGATCACCGACACGGCACAGCGCACGGCGTTGTACAGGCAGGCCCAGCGTTTGCTGTACGACGAAGTCGGCATGATCCCGACGGTCTACCCGGTGTACCTGACGGCCATCAACAAACGCGCCAAAGGTTTTGTACCGAACCCGTTTACGAACAACGATTTCCGCACCGTCAGCGTCGATTGAATCAGGAGGGCCCAGCGATGAAGACCCGTGCGACACCGGCCAACGCGATGAAGTGGGCCGCTGCACGCGCCGCGCTGTGGGCTTTGGCTGGCAGCGGCGCTGCGCAGGCCGCCGGCACGCTGACCGTGTGCACCGACGCCGCACCTGAAGGATTTGACGTCGTGCAGTACGAACTGGCGGTGACCAACGACGCCGCCGGCCTGCCGCTGTACGACACGCTGCTGCGCTTCAAGCCCGGCGGCACCGAATTGCAGCCCGGCCTGGCCGAACGCTGGCAGGTCAGCGCCGACGGCCTGATCTACACCCTGCACCTGCGCAAGGGCGTGAAGTTCCACACCACGCCATGGTTCAAGCCGACGCGCGAGATGAACGCCGACGACGTGCTGTGGTCCATCAACCGCATGTTCGACAAAGCCCACCCGGCACATGGCTCGGCGCGCAACGGTTATGTTTACTGGGCCGGCATGGAAATGGGCAAGCTGATCCAGAGCGTGGCCAAGGTCGATGCGATGACCGTGCGCTTCAGCTTGACGCGGCCGAATGCGCCTTTCCTGGCCAACCTGTCGATTCCCAATCTCGGCGCCATCTACCCGGCTGAATACGGCCAGCAGCTGTCAAAGGCGGGCAAGCTCGATGCGCTGAACACACAGCCCGTGGGCAGCGGGCCGTTTGTGTTCCGCAGCTACACCAAGGACGCGACGGTGCGCTATGACGCCCACGCTGAACACTGGGGCGGCAAGCCGCTGGTCGAACGCATGATCTACGCCATCACCGTGGACGGCGATGTGCGCGCGCAGCGCCTGAAGGCCGGTGAATGCCTGGTCGGCAGTTCCATGAAGCCGCAGAGCGTGGCTGCCTTCGACCCCGGTGGCGACGTGCAGATCGTGCGCAACACGCCGCTGGCCACCAGCTTTCTGGCTCTCAACGTGCAACGCAAGGCGCTCAGCGATGTGCGCCTGCGCCGCGCGCTGTGGCTGGCCATCGACAAGAAGACCTACATCCAGTCGGTCAACGCCGGCTACGCGGTACCGGCGGTCAGCTTTCTGCCGCCCGGCATCTGGAGCCACGACAAGACCCTGCAAGACCGGGCTGATATCGAGCAGGCCAAAGCCCTGGTCAAGGCCAGCGGCTATGACGGCAGCGAGCTGAGCCTGTTCATGGCCATCGGCGGCAGCCGCAAGGTGGCGGGCGAACTGCTGCAGGCCGACTTTGCGAAGATCGGTGTCAAGGTGGTTGTGCGCATGATGGAACTGGGTGAACTCTTCAAGCGCACCGGCCAGGGCGAACACGACATCACGCAAGTGGCCTGGTACGGCGACAACGGCGATCCCGACAACTTCTTCAGCCCCAACCTGAGCTGTGCTGCGGCAGCACCGGGCGGCGGCAACAAGGCCCACTGGTGCGACGCCCGCTTTGACGCCTTGCTGGACGCCGCAAACAAGACCACCGATGCCGCCAAGCGCACCGAGCTGTACACCCAGGCCCAGCGCCTGCTGTACGACGAGGTGCCGGTGATACCGCTGGTCTACCCGATGGTCATGACGGCCATCAACAAGCGGGTCAGCGGCTTTGTGCCCAGCCCCTTCAATACCCTCGACTTCCGCGCGGTGACCGTCAAGCCGTAGCCTCCCAGCGACCACGTGCTGTCCTTCCTGCTCAAGCGCCTGGCGCTGGTCCTGCCCACCTTTATCGGCATCACGCTGCTGGCGTTTTCGCTCATCCACCTGATACCTGGTGACCCGGTGCAGGTGATGGCCGGTGAGCGCCGGCTCGACCCCGTGTTTCATGCCGAGGTGATGGCCAAGCTGGGCCTGGACCGGCCCTTGCATGAACAGTACTTCGCCTACCTGTGGAAGGCACTGCAGCTCGATCTGGGCGAGTCTTTCGTCACCCACGAATCGGTGTGGAGCGAGTTCCTCAAGCTCTTCCCGGCCACCCTTGAGCTGGCGCTGTGCGCGATGGTTTTTGCCAGCGTGCTGGGCCTGCTGGCCGGTGTGCTGGCCGCGCTGAAACGCGGCACGCTGCTGGACCATGGCGTGATGGGCCTGGCGCTGACCGGCTTCTCGATGCCGATTTTCTGGTGGGGGCTGCTGTTGATCATGTTCTTCTCAGTGGCCATGCGCGACATTGCGCCGGCCTTCGCACTGCCGGTTTCGGGCCGCATGGCGCTGGAGTTCGACATCCCCGTGCGCAGCGGCTTCATGGTGGTTGACGCCTGGCTGTCGGGCGAGCCCGGCGCGCTGCGTTCTGCGCTTTCGCACCTGCTGCTGCCGTCCATCGTGCTGGGCACCATACCGCTGGCCGTGGTGGCGCGCATCACCCGTTCGGCCATGCTGGACGTGCTGCGCGAAGACTATGTGCGCACCGCACGCGCCAAGGGCCTGTCGAGCGGCCGCGTGGTGTTTGTGCATGCGCTGCGCAACGCGCTGGTGCCGGTGGTCACCGTCATCGGCCTGCTGGTGGGCTCGCTGCTGGGCGGCGCCGTGCTGACCGAAACCATCTTCTCGTGGCCCGGTGTCGGCAAGTGGCTGATCGACGCCATCTTGCGCCGCGACTACCCCGTCGTGCAGGGCGGCATCCTGATCTCGGCCACGCTGGTGATTGCGGTCAACCTGGGCGTGGACCTGCTGTACGGCTGGGTCAACCCGCGCATACGCCACGCCACATGAGCACGGCCGCTGCGGCCACCGAGACCGCCGCGGCGGCCAATCTGTCGCCGTGGCGGGTGATGTGGCGCGGCTTCATCGTCAACCGCGGGGCGCTGCTCGGGTTGCTGGTCTTCGGCTTCATCGTGGCCTGCGCCGTGCTGGCCGACCTGCTGGCGCCGCACAACCCCATAGAGCAGTACCGCGACGCGCTGCTGGTGCCACCGGTGTGGAACGGCGTCGGCAGCGCGCGCTTTCCGTTTGGCACCGACGACATCGGCCGCGACATGCTGTCCAGGCTGCTGCACGGCGCGCGTTTGTCGCTGTTGATCGGCAGCGTCGGCGTTGTTTTGTCGATGCTGCCCGGCATCGCGCTCGGCCTGCTCGCGGCCTTCTTTCCGCGTGCGTTGGGCACCCTGATCCTGCGCCTGATGGACATACTGATGGCGCTGCCCAGCCTGCTGCTGGCGATCGCCATCGTGGCGGTGCTGGGGCCGGGTTTGATGAACACGATGTTCGCCATCGCGCTGGTGGCGATGCCGGGCTATGTGCGGCTGGTGCGCGCTTCGGCGCTGGCCGAGATGCAAAAAGACTACGTCACCGGCTCGCGCCTGGCCGGCGCGGGCACGCTGCGTTTGATGTTCGACACCGTGCTGCCCAACTGCATGGCGCCGGTGATCGTGACCGCCACGCTGGGCTTCTCGGACGCCATCCTGACGGCTGCAGCGCTTGGCTTCCTGGGCCTGGGGGCGCAGCCGCCCACCCCCGAATGGGGCACGATGCTGGCCAGCGCGCGCGACCACATCGACCGCGCCGGCTGGGTCGTCACGCTGCCCGGGCTGGCCATCCTGGTGACGGTGTTGTCGGTCAACCTGGTGGGTGACGGCCTGCGCGATGCGTTAGACCCGAAGCTGCGGTCTGTGGCATGAATCAAGCGCCATGAATCAGGCACCGTGCGTCATGCGCCATCGGGCATGAAAACACCATGAGCCTGCTGCAGATCCGCAATCTGCGTGTGCAGTTCGGTGCGACAAAAGCCGTGCAGGGCATGGACCTGGACGTTGAAGCGGGTGAGCTGTTCGGCATCGTCGGCGAATCGGGCTCGGGCAAAAGCGTCAGCATGCTGGCGCTGATGGGTCTGATCGACGCCCCGGGCCGGGTGCAGGCCGATGTGCTGCGCTTCGACGGCCGGGACCTGCTGTTGATGACGGCGCTTGAGCGCCGCCAACTGCTGGGCCGCGACATGGCGATGATTTTTCAAGACCCCGGCGCCAGCCTGAACCCCAGCTTCAATGTGGGCGAGCAGATCGTCGAGACCCTGAAGGCCCACCAACCCGACACCCGCGCGAAGCTTCGCGCCAAAGCCGTGGAACTGCTGCGTCAGGTGGAGATACCCGACCCCGAGCGGCGCCTGGCCGCCTACCCGCACCAACTCTCGGGCGGCATGAGCCAGCGCGTGATGATGGCGATGGCGCTGGCCTGTACACCGCGTTTGCTGATTGCCGACGAGCCCACCACCGCGCTGGACGTCACCATCCAGGCCCAGGTGCTGGAACTGCTGGTGCGCCTGCAGCGCCAGCGCCGCATGGCCGTGGTTTTCATCACCCACGACCTGGCGCTGCTGGCCGAACACGCGCAGCGCATCGCGGTGATGAAAGCCGGCCTGGTGGTCGAGACCGGAGACGCGGCAACGCTGTTTGCAGCGCCGCAGCATCCCTACTCACAGTCGCTGCTGGCCGCGCTGCCCGAGCGGCAGCCGCGACGGCTGTCGGGTGGGCCGTCGGGTGGGCCGTCGGGCAGCCCGTCAAGCGCCGCGCCGCTGCTGGTGGCCCAAGACCTGCAGCGCCACTACAGCGTGCGCCGGAGCTGGTTTCAGCCCCCGGCCACCGTGCGCGCACTCGATGGTGTGAGCTTCCACGTATGGCCAGGCGAGACGCTGGCGGTGGTGGGTGAATCGGGCTGCGGCAAGTCGACGCTGGCGCGCGCGCTGACGATGGTGGAAGTGCCCAGCGGTGGTGAACTCTCGCTGGCCGGTGTTGACATCCTCAAGCTCACACCCGGGCAGAAGCGCAAATTGCGGCCGCAGGTGCAGATGGTGTTCCAGAACCCTTATGCGTCGCTGAACCCACGCAAACGCATCGCGCAGATCCTGGACGAGCCGCTGCGCTTGAACACCCCACTCTCAGCAACCGAACGCCGCGAGCGCATCGCCAGAGCGCTGCAGCAGGTCGGTTTGCCGCCCGAACATGGCGAACGCTGGCCGCACATGTTCAGTGGCGGCCAACGCCAGCGCATCGCCATCGCGCGCGCAATGATGCTGGCGCCACGGCTGCTGGTGGCCGACGAGCCCACTTCGGCGCTGGACGTGTCCATCCAGGCGCAGATCCTGCATCTGATGGCGCGGCTGCAGCGCGAAACCGGCAGCGCCTGCGTCTTCATCTCGCACAACCTGGCCGTGGTGGAACTGGTGTCTGACCGTGTGCTGGTGATGTACCTGGGCCGCATCGCCGAGATTGCGCCCGCTGCCGATTTGTTCAACCGGCCGCGCCACCCCTACACCCGCGCCCTGCTCTGTGCCACACCCAGCCTGGACCCGTCGCGGCGCACGATCAAGCTGCGCCTGGCCGGCGAGCCGCCGTCACCGCTGAACCCACCTGGCGGCTGCGCCTTCCACCCGCGTTGCCCCGCAGCCAGCGCCCGCTGCGCCAGCGACAGACCCGAGCTGCGCATGCTGGACGGCCACGAAGTGGCCTGCCACCATCCGGCCGACTGACAAGCAGCTGTAGTTGCCGACGCCGAGGTAGCGCAGGCAACTGCGCGGCTGCATGCCGGCGGGCACAGGGGTGACCGTGGTGGTGCAACCGCTGCAGCAGGCGGCCAGGCTGCCCAGCTCGACCGAAGGCGTGCGGCCGATCGCGCGCGCGGCAGCGACCGCGGGGTCGTTGGCGCCGACCGTCGGGCGCGGCGTATTGGCCGAGGAGACGGCGCCGCGCTGCGCCTGGCAGAGCGGATCGGTGGGCGTCAGCGAACAGGCGGCCAGCCGCGCGCTGCCTTGCGACGACAAGTTGGGCTGGCGGTAGTGGCTGCGCTCGGGCGGCGTGGTCGTGTCGCCCGGCACCACGGCGGTGGCGCCGGGGGTGGTGACGTTGCCGCGCGCGACCGGGTTCGCAGCCTGGCCGGCGGCGACCCCCTGCTCGTGCGGGCCAGCGACAGCGGCGGTCTGCGTCGTCAGGAAGCAGACGGCAGTGAAGCAGGCGACGAAGCGGCGGAACGGCGACGCGCGGCTCGCCGTGGATGGCGGCGAGGCAGGGCGGTGGCTATAGGAGCCGAGCGGGGTGGGGGGAGGCACGCCCCATCGTCAGGCGTGGTCCTGGCGGCGTCTCGGGGAAACGGAGGGCGGGAGGGCGGGAGGGCGGGGTTGCGAGGCTGGGCTACCCCGTCGGCGAGCGGCGGGTCTGCAGCGCTTGCAGTCAGTCGCAGACGTGCACCGAACTCACGGTCTCGGATCCATTGCGGTCATTGAGGTCACCGAACCGCAGCGGCCCGACTGACCGGTATCCAAGTTACTGTAGACGTAGCCGTCGTCGGTCTTGGACCGGCACCGCCGGGGTCCGGTCAGTGACTGCTGTTCATTGCGTCGAACTCACACTGCCGACCCTGGACGGACATCCGCTGTCCTGATCTCGCTGCCCCAAAGCCGCCGGTCGGACCCGCGCACAGGCTCCCG
>JAYUPP010000176.1:0-10610 GCA_043760045.1 Betaproteobacteria bacterium | reverse complement strand
GCGACGCCCATGGTGCCGGGTTCCTGTGCGCTGCCTTTCCCCGGCATCGCCGCAGCCATCGTTGATGAAACCGGTGCCGACGTGCCCAACGGCAGCGGCGGCATCCTCGTCATTAAAAAGCCCTGGCCCAGCATGATCCGCACCATCTGGGGCGACGCCGAGCGCTTTATCAAGAGCTACTACCCGCCCGAGCTGAAGGGCTACTACCTGGCCGGCGACGGCGCCATCCGCAACAAAGACACGGGTTACTTCACCATCACCGGCCGCATCGACGACGTGCTGAACGTCAGCGGCCACCGCATGGGCACGATGGAGATTGAATCGGCCCTTGTCAGCCACACCGAACTGGTGGCCGAGGCAGCCGTGGTGGGCCGGCCTGACGACACCACTGGCGAGGCGATTTGCGCCTTTGTGGTCTTGAAACGCGGCCGCCCCACGGGCGACGAAGCCAAGAAGCTGGCGATTGAATTGCGCAACTGGGTGGGCAAAGAAATCGGCCCCATCGCCAAGCCCAAAGACATCCGTTTTGGTGACAACCTGCCCAAGACGCGCAGCGGCAAGATCATGCGCCGCTTGCTGCGCAGCATCGCCAAGGGCGAAGCCATCACGCAGGACACCAGCACGCTGGAGAACCCGGCCATACTGGAACAGCTGGGGCAGGCTTACTGAACCCTTTTTCGCCGTCAGCCCGCCAGGGGGCTGAGCTACAGTGCGCCGAGGAGACCGATGCCATGTACCTCGCACTGTTGGGCGTTTTGCTGTTGGGCGCAAAGATGGCCGAGTTCGGCCCCACTGCCGAATGGTCGTGGTGGCTGGTGCTGGCGCCGTTTGCCGGCGCCGTGCTGTGGTGGCACTTTGCCGACACCTCGGGTTGGACCAAACGCCAGCAGATGAACCGCATGGAAGAGCGCAAACGCCAGCGGCGTGAAAAGGCGCTGACTGCGCTGGGGCTGGACACCGCGCGCGACAAACGCGCCAGCGCCACGCGGGCCGACGTGGCCCGCCGCGCCGGCGGTGGTGCCGGCCAGAAAGTGATGAAAGCCGACGATCAGGTTGACGTGGACCGCCAGCGTGCGAGTTCAGACCCGACGCTGTAGGGCCTGCGCAAATACCACCGTTCGAGCTGAGACTGTCGAAGCCTTGGTGGCCTGCCCGCAGGCTTCGACAAGCTCAGCCCGAACGGATCAACGGACCGCCTCAAACGCCGTCGAGCACCGCGCCTGTACTTGCACTGCTGGCGTTGCGTGCAAATTTCGCCATCACACCGCGTGTGTAGCGCGGCGCCGGCTGCACCCACAGCGCACGGCGGCGGGCAATTTCGGCTGCATCAACCTTCAGTTCCAGCAGCAGCCGGTGGGCGTCTATGGTGATGCTGTCGCCTTCCTGCACCAGCGCAATCAGGCCCCCCGCATAGGCTTCAGGTGCGACATGGCCGACCACCATGCCCCAGGTGCCGCCCGAGAAGCGGCCGTCGGTGATCAGGCCCACGCTTTCACCCAGACCCTGGCCGATCAAGGCGCCGGTGGGCGCCAGCATCTCGGGCATGCCAGGGCCACCCTTGGGGCCGAGATAACGCAGCACCATGACGTCACCGGCAACAATCTTTTTGGCCATGATGGCGGCCAGCGCCGACTGTTCGTCGTCAAACACCCGCGCCGGGCCGGTGATGACCGGGTTCTTCAAGCCCGTGATCTTGGCCACGCAGCCTTCGGGGCTGAGGTTGCCCTTCAGGATGGCCAGGTGGCCTTCGGCGTACATCGGGTTGCTGATGGGGCGGATGACGTCCTGGTCGGCACGCAGCGCCGGCCGATCTTCAAAAATCACGGCCAGGTTCTGCGCCACCGTTTTGCCAGTGATGGTGATGCAGTCGCCGTGCAGCAGGCCGGCTTCCAGCAGCACCTTCATCACCGCCGGAATGCCGCCGGCGCGGTGCAGGTCGATGGCCAGGTATTTGCCGCTGGGTTTCAGGTCACACAGCACCGGCACCTTGCGCCGCACGCGTTCGAAGTCGTCGATGCTCCAGGGCACGCCGGCGGCGTGCGCGATGGCCAGGAAGTGCAGCACGGCATTCGTGCTGCCGCCGGTGGCCATGATCACAGCCACGGCGTTTTCCAGCGCTTCTTTGGTGACGATGTCGCGCGGCTTCAGGTCGGCTTTCACCGCTTCCACCAGCGCCCGCGCGGCGTCTTGTGTGTGGGCCACGATGGGGTCTTCCACGTTGGCCATGGTGCTGGAAAAAGGCAAGCTCATGCCGAGTGCTTCGAAGGCCGAGCTCATGGTGTTGGCCGTGTACATGCCGCCGCAGCTGCCGCTGCCGGGGATGGCGCGGCGTTCGATCTGGCAGAAGTCTTCTTCGCTCATGTTGCCGGCGCTGAACTGGCCTACCGCTTCAAAGACACTGACAATGTTCAGGTCCTGGCCCTTGTAGCGGCCGGGCAGGATGGTGCCGCCATACACATAGATGGCCGGCACGTTGGCGCGCAGCATGCCCATCATGCCGCCGGGCATGTTTTTGTCGCAACCGCCGATGACGAGCACGCCGTCCATCCACTGGCCGCCGACGCAGGTTTCCACGCAGTCTGAGATGACCTCTCGCGACACCAGGCTGTACTTCATGCCTTCGGTGCCCATCGCCATGCCGTCGCTGATGGTGGGCGTGCCGAAGGTCTGTGGGTTGGCGCCCGCTGCTTTCAGCGCGTCCACGGCCGCATCGGCCAGGCGCTGCAAACCGCTGTTGCAGGGCGTGATGGTGCTGTGCCCATTGGCCACGCCGATCATCGGCTTGCCGAAGTCGCCCTCGGTGTAACCCATCGCGTAATACATGCTGCGGTTGGGTGCGCGGGCCACGCCTTCGGTGATGTTTTTTGAACGGCGGTTGATGCTCATCGGGGGGTCTCCAAGTCAGCCCGCAAGTGTATCGGCCGCGCCCGGCTGGGCGCCCAGTGGACAATCGCAGTCACGAAATGGAGTTCTACAGATGTTGGTGCATCCCCAGTTCGACCCCGTGGCCCTGCACCTGGGGCCCGTGCAGATTCACTGGTACGGCCTGACCTACCTGGTCGCCTTCGGCCTGTTTTTGTGGCTGGCAGCGCGCCGAGTGCGCCGGCCCTGGTTTGCCGACGCCGGCTGGACGCGGCGCGACGTCGAGGACATGCTGTTTTACGGCGTGCTGGGTGTGGTGCTCGGGGGGCGGCTCGGTTATGCGCTGTTCTACAAGCCTGAGGTCTATCTGGCCAACCCGCTGGAAATTCTGGCCGTGTGGCGCGGCGGCATGGCCTTTCATGGCGGCTTGATCGGCGTCATTGTGGCCATGGCCTTGTTTGCACGGCGGCGGGCGCGGCCGTTCCTGCAGGTGATGGACGTGGTGGCGCCCTGTGTGCCCACCGGCATCGCTGCGGTTCGCATCGGCAACTTCATCAACGGTGAACTGTGGGGCCGGGCGGCCGAAGCCAGCCTGCCCTGGGCGATGGCTTTCCCGCAAAGCGGCAGCATGGCGCCCAAACACCCGTCGCAGATTTATCAGGCGCTGCTGGAAGGCTTGCTGCTGTTTGTGCTGCTGTGGTGGTATGCACAGTACCAGCGTGCACAGGGGCAGGTGGCGGCGGCCTTTGTCTTTGGCTACGGCGTGCTGCGCTTTGTGGGTGAGTTTTTTCGCCAGCCCGACAGCTTCTTGGGCCTGCTGGCGCTGGGCATGAGCATGGGCCAGTGGCTGTGTGTGCCGATGATCGTGGCCGGCGCAGCGCTGTGGTGGCACCTTGGGCGCCGGCCCGCAGCGGGGCACGTGGCGGGCTGATGAACGGCACCGTTGCGGCGGCAAGTTTTTGATCGGCGCGAATTAAACCATGGGTGGGGCATGAGACAAGTTTTTCTGGACACCGAAACCACCGGCCTGAGCGCTGCGCAAGGTGACCGCGTGATCGAAATCGGCTGCATCGAATTCATCAACCGGCGCGCCAGTGGCCGGCAGCTGCACCACTACATCAACCCGCAGCGCAGCAGCCACCCCGATGCGCTGCGTGTACACGGCATCACCGACGAATTCCTGGCCGACAAACCCCACTTTGCCGCCATCGCCGCCGAGGTGCAGGAATTCCTGCAGGGTGCCGATGTGGT
Source organism: Betaproteobacteria bacterium (assembly GCA_043760045.1). Classification (GTDB taxonomy): domain Bacteria; phylum Pseudomonadota; class Gammaproteobacteria; order Burkholderiales; family Burkholderiaceae_C; genus Rubrivivax. Next base: position 6,497 of record JAYUPP010000176.1, on the reverse strand, counting down.
GATCCACAACGCCGCTTTCGACATTGGCTTTCTGGACGCCGAATTTGCACGTCTGCAACTGCCACCGGTGGCCCAGCACGTGGCCCGTGTCACCGACAGCCTGCTGCTCGCGCGTGAGCAGTTCCCCGGCAAAGCCAATTCATTGGACGCCTTGTGCAAACGGCTTGAAGTCGACAATTCCGGCCGTGACCTGCACGGTGCGTTGCTGGACGCGGGCTTGCTGGCCGAGGTCTACCTGCGCCTGACACGCGGCCAGGGTTCGCTGGTCATAGACAGCCTGCAGCAGGCACATGCACCAGGCGCGGCGGGCGGTGCGGGCGGTGCCGGGGCTGACTTGTCGGGTGTTGATTTGCCGCTGCTGGCAGCCAGTGCCGAAGAATGCGCCGCGCACCGGGCCTGGCTGATAGACCTGGACAAGGCCAGCAAAGGCCGGACGGTGTGGCGTGACGAAGTTGCGGCCAGCGAAGTTTGAGGCCCGTTTGCTTCATGGCATAATCTGCGGCTGGCCGGAAGCAGCAGCCGGGCGCCTGAAAAGCCCAGCCGCTGCACATAAATTCCGGGCGGTTAGCTCAGCGGTAGAGCACTGCCTTCACACGGCAGGGGTCGCAGGTTCGAACCCTGCACCGCCCACCAGTAAAAATCTTTCAGGTCAACAAATTGCGGCGCCTCAGGGCGCCGTTTTTGTTGGGCGCGATGCGGCGTGGTGCGCATGGCGCGGGCACCCTGCCCATCGCGGCGCGGCGCGAGCGCGCCAACGCGGGTCGCTTTCAGCCTCGGCTACATTTACGCCGTGCAACAGGTGCCCGCCGTTCGCTCGAACGGCGGGTTAAACGGGAAGCCGGTGCGATGCGGTCTTGATGATGACTGCTTCCATGCCGGCACTGCCCCCGCAACGGTTGGCGAAGAGCAAGCGGCACAGCAGCCACTGGGTGACATTCACCTGGGAAGGCGCCGCAAGCTTCTGGTGGTTTGATCAATGTAAAAGTTGATGAGCCACCGGCATTCGCGAGTCCGGATACCGGCCTGATGCATGGGTTCTGGCGTTGCGGCGGGCAGCGTGGACCGAATGCACCTGCAGCCCTGTGTTGCTTGCGCTTTCGTTTCCATGGCCACCGTTTGCATTGCCAGCTTGATACGGCTGATGGCCGCACGGGGCGTGTGGTGAGCGAGGCAACTTGAAAACTGATCGAAACAAACCGGGGCTGCAGCAGCGGCCTGTGGCTGCGGCATGCAGCTTGATGTTGTGTCTGAGCCTGGGCTTGTTTAGCCTTGCGGCAATGGCTCAAAGCGCCGACCGCGCGCAGGAAGTGGTGGTCACCGCCACCCGCACGCCACAAAAAATATCGGCGTTGATGGCCGAGGTGACAGTGCTGGACCGCGCGGCGCTGGAGCGCAGCGAAGGCCGCACGCTGGTGCAGGTGTTGTCGCAAACGCCCGGCCTGCAGTTCACCAACAGCGGTGGCCTGGGCAAACCTTCCAGCCTGTTCATACGCGGGCTGGAATCGCGCCATGTGCTGTTGTTGATAGACGGCGTGCGGGTGGGCTCGGCAACGCTGAATTCAGCCTCGTTCGACAACCTGCCGCTGGACGCCATCGAGCGCATAGAAATTGTGCTGGGCCCGATGACTTCGGTGTACGGCAGCAACGCCATGGGCGGTGTGGTGCAACTCTTCACACGCCGCGGCGCCCCAGGGCTGCGTGGCAATGCCAAGCTGGGTTTGGGCAGCGCGGGTTACGGGCTGGCTGCAGCCGGTGTGGGTTTTGGCAGCGGCGGTTTCGACATGCAGGCACAGCTGCAGCAGCAAAAAACCGACGGCTTTTCATCCACCAACGCAGCGGTGCCTTTCGGCAGCTACAACGACGACCAGGACGGCTATCGGCAAAACGCCGGCAGTGTGCGCGCGGGCTGGGCCTTTGCGCCCGGTTGGCGGCTGGACGGCCTGCTGCTGGAGTCTCGCGGCAAGTCGCAATACGACGACGGCCCGGGGGTTGACGCCCGCGCGGGTTTGCGCAACAGCGTGCAGTCACTGCAACTGGGCGGGCAGGTGCTAACGGGGTGGAACACGCAAGTGGCTGTGGGGCGCAGTGTGGACAGTTATGACACGCTCAGCTCGGCCAGTGTTTTTGCCACGCTGGGCGCCATCCAGACCGACCAGCGCCAGCTGTCCTGGGAAAACCGCCTGGCGCTGCCGCTGGGAGAAGCGGTGCTGGTGCTGGAACGCATCGAGCAAGCAGTCAGCCGCCCCGACCAGCCGTTTGAAGTGAGCCAGCGCAGCATCAACGCCGCCGCGCTGGCCTGGTCGGCCACGCTGCAGGCGCACAGCCTGCAGGCCAGCGTAAGGCACGACAAAAACTCGCAGTTTGGTGGCCAGACCACTGGCGCGCTGGCCTACGCCTACGCCCTCTCGCCCACGCTGCGCGCGGGCGGTTCTTACGGCACCAGCTTCACCGCACCCAGCTTCAACCAGCTTTATTTCCCCGGCTTCAGCAACCCCACACTGCAGCCCGAAGAGGGCCGCCATGCCGAGCTGTTTGCGCAGTGGGCAGCCGGCCCGCACCGCCTGCGCCTGACGGTTTACCGGCACCGTTACGACCTCTTCATCAGCAGCGGCCCGCAGCCGGCCAACGTGCCGGGGGTGGAGATTGACGGTGTCACTCTGGCCTGGCAAACACAGCTGGACCGGCTGGCGTTGTCGGCATCGTTCGACGAAGTGGACCCGCGCAACACGTCGCTGGGCACTGCCGGTTTCAGCAAGCTGCTGCCGCGCCGCGCGCCGCGTGCCTTCAAAGCTGGCGCCGACTGGCAGGCGGGTGCGTTCAAGCTGGGCGCAGCGCTGCAGGCGTATTCTTACCGCTTTGACAACACCACCAACACCGTGCGTTTGGCCGGTTATGCAGTGCTCGACCTGCACGCCGATTGGCAGGTGGCGCGCGACTGGACGCTGGGCCTGCGGGTGAACAACGCGGCCGACACGCAACACGCCACGGTGCTGGGCTACAACGCGCCGGGGCGTGAGGGTTTTGTCACCGTGCGCTGGGCGCCGAAGTAAGCGCAGCAGTAACAGCAGCGTTATGCGCGGTACGGGGTGCGGGGGTGCGTGGGCGCAAGCTGTGTCTGCTGCGCTGACACTGTGTCTGGCGCTGTGCCTGGTGCACAGCGCCAGCGCCGCCGGCTTTGTGGTCACCGACGACCGCGGTGTGCAGCAGCGTTTTGAAGCCCCGCCCGCACGCATCGTGTCGCTGTTGCCGTCGCTCACAGAAACGGTGTGTGAACTGGGTGGCTGCGCGCGCCTGGTGGGCACCGACCGCTATTCCAACTGGCCGGCTGATGTGCTGAAGCTGCCCAAACTGGGCGGTCTGGAAGACACGCAGGTGGAGCGGCTTTTTGCGCTGAAACCCGATCTCGTGCTGGTGTCGAAAGCCGCGCGTGTGATCGACCGGCTGGAAGCGCTGGGCATCCGCGTGCTGGCGGTGGAATCCCAAAGCCTGGCCGATGTGCGGCGCAGCGCGTTCACCGTGGCCACCGTGCTGGGCCGGCCCGCAGCAGGGCCGGCGCTGATGGCGCGCATGGATGAGCGCATCGCCGCAGCAGCGCAGCGCATACCGCCGGCCTGGCGCGGCGCGCGGGTGTACTTCGAGGTCTCGGCGGCGCCCTATGCGGCGGGTGAAGCTTCTTTTGTGGGGGAACTGCTGACGCGGCTGGGTTTGGGCCACGCGGTGCCGGCGGCGCTGGGGCCGTTCCCCAAGCTGAACCCGGAATTTGTGGTGCGCGCCCGGCCCGATTTGATGATGGCCACGCGCGACGCGGTGGCCGAGATGCCCAAGCGCCCGGGCTGGGGCCGACTGCATGCGCTGCGGGCCGGCCATGTGTGTGCCTTCGAGCCCGTGCCGTATGAAGTGCTGGTGCGCCCCGGCCCGCGCCTGGCCGAGGCGGCTGAGAGCATCTCTGCCTGTGTGGTTGCGTTGCCGGCGCGTCAAGTGATAACGAAACAAGTGCAGTGACTGCAGCGGCCCCATCCCCACCCAGTGGCAGCCGCTGGACCGTGCCGCGCCTGGCCGCTGTGCTGGTGCTGGCTGCGCTGCTGGCGCTGCTGCTGGGGCTGGCGGCAGGCAGTGAAGGCTGGTCGCTGCAGTGGCGGCAAGACTGGGAACTGATAGCGGCCATACGCGCCCCGCGCAGCCTGGGCACGCTGGCCGCAGGCGCGCTGCTGGGTCTGGCGGGTGCCCTCGCGCAAGGCCTGTTTCGCAACCCGCTGGCCGACCCGTATTTGCTGGGCAGCGCCGCCGGCGCAGCGCTGGGTGTGGTGCTGTTGATCTTTGCTGGCAGCGTTGCCGGCACCGGCGCCGGCCTTGCGAATCTGGGACTGGCAAACACCGGTTGGTTGATGAAGCTCGGCCTGGTCGGCGCCGCATTTTTTGGCGCGTTGACAGGCGTGGCGCTGACGCTGGTGCTGGCCGCAGGCGCCACGCGCCCGCTGGTGCTGTTGCTGGCCGGTGTGGTGGTGGGGGTGTTGCTGTCGGCCGTGGCTGATTTGTTGATGCTGCTGTCGCCCGAAGCCATGCGCGGCAAGCAGGCTTTTCTGCTCGGCACCACCGGCTTTTTTGGCTGGGACAGCGTGGCGGTGATGAGCGCCGGCCTGCTGCTGGCGCTGCCGCTGGCGGTGCGCCTCAGTCGTGTGCTGGATGCGCTGGTGCTGGGTGAAGCCACCGCCAGCAGCCTGGGTGTGGACCTGCCGCGCCTGCGCTTGTTGTTGGTGCTGCTGATGGCGCTGTGCACCGGCACGGCGGTGGCGCAGGCCGGGTTGATAGCCTTTGTGGGGCTGGTGGCGCCGCACCTGGTGCGGCGTGTGGTCACCGTCAGGCACGGGCCCCTGCTGGCCTTGTCGGCGCTGGCCGGCGCGGTGCTGTTGCTGGCCGCCGACGTGGCCGCGCGCAGCGTCATCGCGCCTGAAGAATTGCCGGTGGGCATCCTGACCGCCGTGTTCGGTGGCGCTTATCTGCTGGTGCTGTTGCGCCGCCGCGCGAAAGATGTGCATGTCTGAAGCCATGGCGATCCCGCCCGCGATCCCGTGCGCCCTGCAGGCCATCGATGTCAGCCTGGAACTGGGCGGCCGGTGGGTCGTTGATGCATTTTCAGCCACGCTGCATGCGGGCCAGTGGGTGGCCATCATCGGCCCCAACGGCGCCGGCAAAAGCAGCCTGCTGTCGCTGCTGGCGGGCTTGCAGCGGCCGGCCAGCGGCAGCGTGCAGCTGCAAGGCCGACGGCTTGCCGACTGGCCGCTGCGCGCACGGGGGCGCACGCTGGCCTGGCTGGCCCAGCAAGGCGAAGCCGAAGGCGACATGGCCGCGCGTGACGTGGTGCTGCTGGGCCGGCTGCCGCACCACGGCTTGCTGGGGGCACCCGGCGCGGCCGATGAAGCGGCGGTGGATGCCGCGATGGCACAGACCGAATGCACCGCCTTCGCGCGGCGGCGGTTGAATGAGCTGTCCGGCGGCGAGCGCCAGCGTGTGCTGCTGGCGCGCGCGCTGGCGGTGCAGTCCGCCGTGCTGCTGCTGGACGAGCCCACCACGCACCTGGACGCACCGCACCAGCGTGCGCTGCTGCGCTGTGTGGCGCAGCGCCGCAGCGCGGGTGCTGCAGTGGCCGTGGTGCTGCACGACTTGACGCTGGCGCTGGCCGCAGACCGTGTGTGGCTGATGCATAACGGCCGGCTGGTGATGAACAGCACGCCCGAGGACCCGGCATTGCATGCTGCCATCGGCAGGGTGTTTGAGCATGCAATAGCCATCGAAAGCCTGCTGCGCGAAGGGCGTGTGCAGCGGGTGGTGCGGCCGCTGTTGTGAGCGCGCCCTTGAAGCGCATACGCACGGTGGTGGTCTGGGGCTGCACCAGCGGCGCCGGCAAAAGCTGGCTCGCCACCGCGCTGTGCCGCGCCGCCGCGCGCCGGGGCTTGCAGGTGGCGCCGTTCAAAGCGCAGAACATGAGCAACAACGCCCGTGTCGTGTCTACACCGAACGGCGGTTATGGCGAAATCGGCACCGCGCAGTATCTGCAAGCCCTGGCCGCGCGTGTGTTGCCCACGGTGCACATGAACCCGGTGCTGCTGAAACCCGAAAGCGACACCGGCAGCCAGGTGGTGCTGCAAGGCCGTGTGGACACGCTGCTCTCAAGCACCGGCTGGCGTGAACGCAGCGCAGCCTTGGCTGCAGCGGCACGCAGCAGTTTTGACGACCTGGCCGACAGCTACGAATTGATCATCGTCGAAGGCGCCGGCTCGCCGGCCGAGATCAACCTGGCGCCGCAGGACTACGTGAACCTGGGCGTGGCGCGCTGGGCGCAAGTGGCCGGCCCCACGGCCGCGCTGCTGGTGACCGACATCGACCGCGGCGGCGCCTTCGCCCATGTGCACGGCACCTGGGCGCTGCTGCCGCCCGACCTGCGCGGGTTGCTGGCCGGCTACGTGCTGAACCGTTTTCGCGGCGATGCCGATCTGCTG
>JAYUPP010000175.1:0-10623 GCA_043760045.1 Betaproteobacteria bacterium | reverse complement strand
GGGTGGCACGCAACAACTTCGACATTTCGCAGTTGCAGCAGCGCTGGTCGGGCGAGCTCAGCACACAGACGCTGCCGGGCCTGTACCGCAACCTGGTGGGTGCCGGGCTGGAGCGGTTGAAGTCCGACACCGACACCGTCAGTGCGCACAACCTGCGCGTGGGCCGCGCGCAGGACACGCGCAACATCAACCGGCTGCTCTTTGTGGACTGGAACCGCAGCAGCACCGAAAGCGCGCTGGGGCGCCAGCAGGCCGATGCACTTTCGCTGCAATATCACGGCGTGTGGCGCAAGCTGGACGACCTGGTGCTGCCCACCCGGGGCCGCGCCTGGACAGGGCAGCTGGGCTTCGGGCAGGCCCGTTCAGAGCCCGGTGGCAACGGGCCCTTCACGCGCCTTTACGGCCGGCTGGACGCTTTTCAGCCCATCGGCCAGTGGTACGGCCAAGGCCGCATCGAGCTGGGCCAGGTGTTTGCCAGCGGCGACGTGCGGGTGCCTGAAGCGCTGCGCTTTCGCGCCGGGGGTGACGAGTCGGTGCGCGGTTATGCCTATCGGTCGCTAACCCGAAAAGTGAACGGCACCGAAGTCGGCAGCGAGGTGCTGTTCACGGCCAGCGCCGAACTCGCGCGGCCGCTGCTGGCGCGGCTGCCGCAGCTGTGGGGCGCCGTGTTCATCGACGCCGGGCGCGCGGCCGCCAGCTGGGGCAACCTGAAACCGGCTTTTGGCGTGGGCGCCGGCGTGCGTTACCGCAGCCCCGTGGGCCCCGTGAAGCTGGACCTGGCTTATGGCGAGGAAGAACGGCGGCTGCGGCTGCATCTGTCGGTGGGGCTGGCTTTTTGATGGGCTCTGACAGCGTGGAGGGAGCGGTCGCGGCGGCGCCCGTTCAACCACCACCACCACCGCCGCGGCCGCCACCGCCACCGCAGCCACGCCGCGAGCGCGGCCTGCGGCAGGTGCTGCGGCAGATGCTGGCCGTTTTTGTTGCGGTGGTTGTAGTTGCCGTTGTGACGTTAGGCAGCGCCGCCGCCTGGTTGTGGCACAGCCCCTCGGCGCTGGGCATCCTGGCCGAGCGCGTGCCGGGCCTGGCCATCAGTGGCCAGCAAGGCCGGCCCGGCGGCGGGCCCTTTGCGCTGCGACGCCTGCAGTGGCAGGGTGGCAGCTTGCGGGTGGTGATTGAAGGCCTGGCGTGGGACGACGCGCAATGGGCCTGGCGGCCGCACCCCGGCGCGTGGGTGGGGCTGCGCCTCACGCAGCCCCGCGCGCTTCGGGTGCAGCTGAGCACAGGGCTGGCGCCGCCGCCGGCGCCGCCGGCCGCAGCGCCCAGCAGCCTGCGGCTGCCCTTCGAGTTGCATGCACCCGGCCTGCGCATCAACCGACTGGAAATCGACCGCCAGCCGGCCGTCACCGCACTGGCTGCCGACCTGCACCTGGGCGCAGCGGCCGGTGCCGAGCACCGCATGCAACACTTGGCTTTGATGTGGAACGGCCTGACAGCGCGCGGGCAGGCGGTGCTGGGCACCGCTGCCGGCCTGCCGCTGCAGGCGCAGCTGGATGTGTCGGTGCCTGCGTACGTTTCTGCAGCGGCTGCCAGCGCGCCGGCCGCAGCGACTGCCAGCGCGCCGGCCGCAGCGCCCACCACGCCCTCGGTCAGCGCCGCCTGGCGTGCCGAAGTGCAGCTGCAGGGCCCGCTGGCGCGGTTGCCGGTGCAGGCCCGCTTCAGCCACAGCAGCGGCGCCAGTGCCAGCGCGCAGGCCACGCTGGCGCCATTTGCCGCCTGGCCGCTGGTGGCGCTGGCGGCGCAGGCCAGCCGGCTGGACCTTTCGACGCTGGCGCCCGGCCTGCCACAAACCGCGCTGTCGGGCCGCGCCACGCTGGCCGACCCACTGGCGCAGCAAACCCTGCAAGACCCGCTGGCGCTGGAGGTAGAGCTTGAAAACGCCGCACCCGGCCCGTGGAACGCGCGGCGTTTGCCGCTGCAGCGCCTGCAGGTTTCGCTGCTGGGCCACCCCAGCCTGGCGCAGCCGCTGCGGTTCAAACAGTTCTTCGCTGACCTGGCCGGCCCGCACCCGGCCGGCCGGGTGGAAGGCAGCGGCCAGTTTCACAAGGGTGAACTGACGCTGGCCTTGACGCTGACCGACCTGCACCCTGAACAGCTGTTCAGCGGCGCGGCGCCAATGCGCCTGGCCGGCCAGCTGAACCTGCGCGCGTCGTCTGCTGTTTCGGCGGTCGCTGCGCCGGCTGCGGCTTCGGCTGCTGCATCCACGGCTTCTTCAACGGCGTCAGCCACGGCTTCCGCCACCGGTGCCGCACCGGCCGGCGCCGCGCCACGTGCGCTGCAGGCCACGATGCAGGTCGACCTGAATGCACGTTTGCCGCAGCCTTCGTCGCCGCAGCTCACGCTGCAAACCACGGCTGCTTTCACGCAGCGGCCCGACGGCACCCTAATCGCCAGCCTGCGCAGCCTGCAGGCACGCGCGCTGCCAGTTGCGGGCGCCACGGCCGGCCGCAACCGCAACCTGGGCAATGCCACCGGCGAGGCCACTGCACAGCGCAACACGGCGGGCGACTGGCAGCTGCAGACCCGGGGCGCGCTGGCGGCCTTTGACCCCGGGCCCTGGTGGCCGTCAGCGCGCGTGGGGCGCGGCGCCCAGGCCCTGAACGCGCGCTGGCAGGCCGACCTGACACGCCTGGCCAGCACCGCTGGCCCGGCCAGCGGCGCCGTCCCCCCCAGCGCTTCCAAAACGGCCCCGGCGCTGCCCCAGCGGCCCGCTTTCATCAGCCTGCCGCTGCTGCGCGGCAGCGCCCGTGTGGACCTGCAGAACAGCCGCTACGCTGGCCTGGACTGGCGCGGCCAGCTCAGCCTGCAGGCCACTGCACCCGCACTGCAGGCGCAGGCCGAATTGCACGCCGGCGCCAACCGGCTGCAGCTGAACGGCCAGTGGCCGCATGCGCAGGGCAGGGCCGCCGCAGTGCCCACCGGCACGCTGGACCTGCAGCGCCGGCGCTGGGCACGCTGGCCCGTGTGGCCGCGCTGTTGCCCGCCGAAGCCACCGCGTGGTGGCCGCGCGCAGGCAGCCTGAGCGCACGCGCCAGCGCCCAGGGCACCGGGCCCGAACTGCGCAGCGAAGGCAGCCTGCGCGCCAGCAACCTGGCCAGCCCCCGGCTGCGGGTGGGGCAGGTGGAAGCCACCTGGAACCTGTCGACTGCCACTGAAACCGCACCGCTGCAACTGCAGCTGCAGGCCGCTGACGTGAGCCGCGGCGCGCAGCGGCTGGACCGCCTGGAAGCCAGCCTGCAAGGCAGCCTGCGCGAACACCGCCTGCAGCTGCGTGCCACCAGCCCGCTGCGGCCACCCGCCTGGGCCGACGCCATCGCCGGCCGCGTGGTGGCAGGGGGCAGTGAATTCCAGCTGCAGGCCAGCGGGCAATGGGCCGCTACGGCTGCGAAATCGGCTGCGAAAGCGGTTACGGGCGCTGCTGCCGGTGCGGGTGCGGGTGCGGGTGCCGGTACGGGTGCTGGCTTCGCAGGCGGTGGCACCTGGCGCGGCCAGCTGACGCAGCTGCGTGCCGCGCCACGCGCGGCGCCGGCATCACCCTGGCTGATGGCAGATAACCTTGCAGGTTCACTGACACTGGCCGCCGGTGGCGCGTTGCACCAGGCGGCGCTGGACCCCGGCCGCGTCGCCGCCTTCGGGGGCGGTGTGAACTGGCAGCGCGCCACCTGGCAGGCCGGGTCCGGCACCGGCGCGGCGCCGCAGCTTGCACTGCAGGCGCAGGTGGAACCCATCACCGTGGCGCCGCTCTTGGCGCGGCTGCAGCCGCAATTCGGCTGGCGCGGTGACCTTGCCGTGGCCGGCCACATCGACATCAAGCACGCCGCACAACTGCAGGCCGACATCAATTTCGAACGCACCGGCGGCGACTTGAGCCTGACGATAGAAGGCGCGACACGCGCGCTCGACATCAGCACGCTGCGCCTGGGCCTGGTGGCCCGCAACGGCCTGTGGCAGGCCACGCAGGCCCTGGTGGGGCGCAATGTCGGCGTGGTGGGCGGCCTGCAAACGCTGCAGACAACCCCGCAGGCGCTGTGGCCCGAAGCCAGCACGCCGCTCAGCGGTGGCCTGAGCCTGATCGTGCCGCAGTTGCAAGTGTGGGCACCGTGGCTGCCGCCGGGCTGGCGCCTGGGCGGCGCACTGCGGGTGGCGGCATCGTTCAACGGCAGTTTTGGGCAGCCCGAATACCGGGGTGACATCAGCGGTGAAAACCTGGGCGTGCGCAACCTGTTCGAGGGCATTCACCTGCAGCAAGGCAAGCTGTTGGTCGACCTCAACGGCAGCGAGGCGCAAATTCGCGAAGCCGATTTTCGCGACGGCAACGGTGCCGGCTGGTTGCGCCTGAGCGGCGGCGCCCGCTTCACTGACGGCCTGGTGGTCGACCTGCGTGTGGCCACTGAAAGACTGCGCCTGCTCGACCGTTACGACCGCCGCATCACGCTGAGCGGCGCCGCCAACCTGTCGCTGCGGCCGCAGGAGCTGAGCGCACGCGGCGCTTTCACCATCGACGAAGGCCTGGTGGATGCCACGCAGGCCGACGCACCCAACCTGAGCAGCGACGTGCGCGTGCGCAACCGCGCACCACTGGCCGCGCCGCGTGTGGCCGGCACGCCGGGTGTGATGGTGGACACCGCGCTGGGCACGGCGCGTGAACCCACACGCGCCGCCGCAGCGGCCGCTTCGCCGCTGGCCGCCGCAGCGGCCACTTCGCCGCTGGCCGCCGCCGATGTCGACCTGCGGGTTGCGCTGGGCCCGGCGCTGCGCCTGCGCGGCCGTGGCCTGGACACCCTTTTGCGCGGCGAACTGCGCCTGACCACGCCCAAAGGCCTGTTCACCGTCAACGGCGTGGTGCGTGCTGAAGAAGGCACCTACACCGCCTATGGCCAGAACCTGCGCATCGCACGCGGCAACCTCACCTTCAGCGGCACGCTGGCGACGCCGCAGCTCGACATCCTGGCGCTGCGCGCCGACATCGACCAGCGCGTGGGTGTGGTGGTCAGCGGCAGCGCCGTCAACCCACGTGTGCGCCTGTACAGCGAGCCCCAGCTGGGCGAGTTCGACACGCTGACCTGGTTGGTGCTGGGCCGCGCGCCCGAAGGCCTGGGCCGCGACGACACCGCGCTGTTGCAGCGCGCCGCGCTGGCTTTGCTGGCCGGCGAACGCAGCGGTGACGCCGGTTTTCTGCAGCGCCTGGGGCTGGATGAACTGTCGTTTTCGCGCGCCGGTGCGGGTGAAGTCAACGACACCATCGTCAGCCTGGGCAAACAGATCTCGAAGCGGGTTTACATCGGCTACGAACACGCGCTGGGTGCCGCTGGCGGCACGCTGCAGCTCATCTATCGCATCGCCGACCGCATCACGCTGCGGGCCCGGACAGGCGCCGAAAACGCCATTGATGCGGTGTGGACCTGGCGCTGGAATCCTTGACACGCCAGCTGCAGCACGTCAGCTGCAGCAATCCAGCCGGCGCAATCCAGCCGGCGCAAATCAAGCGTCCCGGTTCAGGCGCAGTGCGCTTCGCAGTGCGGGCTGTCTAACGCCTGAGATGCACGTTCTGGCACCGGCGGCAGCAGCCGGTCGCATTCATGTTTCACGGTGGCATAACACTCACAGGCGCGGGCTTCCAAGGCAGGGCGGTCGAGCACCTCGATATAACCGCGTGCATAGCGGATCACGCCTTCACGCTGCAGTGCCAAAGCGGCCACTGTCACGCTTTCGCGGCGCACGCCCATCTTGCCGGCCAGCAGCTCGTGGGTCAGCTTCAGGGTGCTGCCCTGCACGCGGTCCAGGCTCAACAGAATCAGCCGGCAGAACTGCTGGTCGATCGAGTGGTGACGGTTGCAAACCGCCGTCTGCGTGACCTGTGTCAACAGCGCCTGCGAATAACGCAGCAGCAGCCGCATCACCGCGCCGCCGCGCTCGAATTCGTCCATCACCAGCCGGGTGTTCATCCGGTAGCCCTGGCCGGCGCTGTGCACCACGGCGCGCCCGTTGCTGGAGATGCTGCCCATCAGCAGCGGCAAGCCGACCACGCCGTCGTTGCCGACGGTGGCCACCTCGGTGCACGACCCGGTGACGGTCAGATTGAGCAGCGAAACAATGGCCGAGGTCGGAAAGTAAACCTGGCTGCTGATGCGCCTGGACTCGCACAGCACCTGGCCATAAGGCATCTCTACCCGCTCAAGCCGTGGCCGCCAACGTTGCCAGTCGGCCGCACCCATGGCCGCGAGCAACTGGTTGTGTGCGGGCACCGGTGCCAGCCGCGGTGGCGGCGCATCGGCCACCGGATGCAGCGAAATTGCTGGGCCCATCGGGGGCGTGAACCGCAGGGGCGTTGGGCTGACCATGATGAATGAAGCTCCGTGAAAACACAGTGCCTCAGTCTTCCCGATTGTGCGGCGCCGCACTGTCGGCTGGCTGGACAGCCGCCGGTAAGACACGGACTACAGGCACACGTCCAGTTGCCTGTCTTTGGGGCGTATGCGCTTGGGGCACGATGCCCTTCACCCTCACCGCACATGTTGCAAATAAACATGCAAGGTGAGCCAGGTACCGATCCACTTCAAAGGAATTTTCATGAGCAGCATGACCTCTTCAAGCAGCGTCATTTCTTCAGACCGGGTTGAAGGCACAGACGTGTACAACACCGAAGGTGACAAGCTGGGTTCGATCGACGACTTGATGATCGACAAACTCTCAGGTCAGGTGCGTTACGCGGTGCTGGAATTCGGCGGCTTTCTCGGCATGGGCACCGACCGTTACCCGTTGCCCTGGAGCATGTTGAAGTACGACACGTCGAAAGACGGCTACGTGGTGCCGGTGAACAAGTCAACGCTGGAGCGGGCGCCGCGCTACGCCGACAGCGACCCGCCGGCCTACACCGACGACTACGGCCGCAAGGTGCACGACCACTACGGTGTGCCCTGGATCTGATCTCGATCTGACGTCGATCGGATGAAAATCTGACCGGAGCGGAAAAACTTGCGGCATCTCTGAACATCAGAAGTGCCGCACTCTCACAACGCTTTCAGCAAGGAGCAACTGATGACCTTGGGCCCCTGCATCGCCCAGCATGCGCACATGCCGCTGCCCGTGCCTCACCCCCATGGGCCGGTGCCGGCGCCGCCAGCGCCGCCATTGCCGGCCGACCCGCTGCCACCGGTGCAGGAGCCGCCCAATGAGCTGCCGCCGCCCATCACCGACCCACCCCCGGCGCCCGTGCAGGGCTTAACCACCGTCCTCGACCGGCGCTCGGGAACGCGGCTTGCCCTCTTTTGAACGTCATCAGTCTGCAGGAGGCAGTTTTTATGTTGAGCGACCCGTCTTCATGCCGTAGCGCCCCTGTGTCGCCGCTGCGTGGCCTGGCCCTTGCCGTCGCTTTGGTGGCTGTCAGCCTGGTGGCCGCGTGTGACCGGCGCAACCCTCCGTTGCCGCAGACCGGGTCGGCTTCCACCATCAGCACACCGCCGGCCGTCAGCACATCGCCGATGTCGGCGGCAGAACCTGGCAGAGTTGTTGGCGGCATGTCCCGTGACGCAGCTTCAATGCCGGCGTCGGCCACCAGCCGCTGATGACGGCTATTGATCACAGCGCAGCTGCGGGTCTGTGATGTCCGGCGGGTGGCTTTCCATGCAAGTCCGCAGACTCCTGCGGTAAGCAACCGGGTTCAGCGAACCGCAAGGTTTGTGTGAGCGTGGGGTTTTGGCCCGGCACCGTTAACACGGTCCGGGTTCTTTTTGTGGCCCACCGAGGGCCCAAGCAAGTGGCAGTGCTTTGGCCGTGCGAATCCAGTCAGGCCGAGTCAGGCAGCGCCACTACGGGAAACATCACGCTGAACTGACTGCCGCGCCAGGCGCCGGCACTGAAAGCTGAAATGCGGCCACCATGCGCCTCAACAACCGCACGCACGTTGGTCAGGCCCAGACCAAAACTGTCATCGTTGCTGAAGGGCAGTCGAGGGTCGCGCATGAAGGGGTCCAGCACCGTTTTCAGTGCATCGGGCTCGATCCCCATGCCGGCATCAATGACCAGCAACTGCACCTGGGAAGAACCCGCCAGTTCGATGTGCAGCCCGAGGTGGCCGCCGTTGGGTGTGAATGCGCTGGCGCTGTGCAGCAATTGCGCCAGCACTTTTGACAATTGATCCGGGTCGCCATGCACACCGATGGCGGCGCGCGGCAGGCGCACATCCAGCACCTGGTGGCGATCGGCAATGGGCGCACTGCAGTCTTCAATCACCCTGCGTGCCAGTTGCACCACGTCAAAGCTACGGCGGCCTGTCAGCTGCAGGGGGCTGCCCCGCACCGGATCGAGCAGCGTGTTCACCTCGCGCGCCATGCGCAGCATCTGGCGCTCGACGATGGCCACCGCACGGGGCAGCAAGGTGTTGTGCACCCCATCCTGCCCCGAAAAAGCTGCCGCCAGGCGCACCGGCGCCTGCGGATCGTCAAGTTCCTGCAACACTGCGGCCAGCAGGTCGGACCGCCGCTGCCGTGCACTATCGGCAGCGTCTTTCAAAGCCTCGAAACCCAGCGCCACCAGCACCAACTGTTCGTTGGCCTGCACCAGTTGTGCGTGCCGGAGTTCGTGTTTGTCAATGACCTGTTGATGAAGTTGCGCGGGCAAGGGATGGGCGCTCGCAACAGCGGGTGCATCATCGTGTGCAACCGCTGTCGAACCCGCCGCCGCAGCGGCGGTCGAAACCCCAGCCGAAACCCCAGCCGAAACTCCAGCCGGCAGGCCTGCCGTCAACGCCGCCCCCGCACCCGCACTGCCGGCGCTGGCCCGCTGGGAGTGGAAAGCAAATCCGCCGTCGGTGGTTTCCTTGGCCCGGTACATCGCGGCATCGGCGCGGGCTATCAGTGCCGCTGCGTCATCACCGTCTTCAGGGTAGATACTGATGCCGATGCTGGCTGTGACCGGCGCGCCGTCAATGAAGTCGCGCTTGCTGGCGCGCAAGGCGGCATTCACTTTTTGGGCAATCACGCCAGCGTCTGCGGCTTCGGCGATTTCTGCCAGCACCACCAAAAATTCGTCGCCACCATGGCGGCTGACGGTGTCGGTGGCGCGCACCAGGCTCGTCAGGCAGGTGGCCACTTCCTGCAGCACCCGGTCGCCAGCGGCGTGGCCAAAGCGGTCGTTGACTTTCTTGAAATCGTTGAGGTCCAGGAACAGCACCGCGACACGTTTGCGGTAGCGCCGCGCGCCGGCTATGGCCTGTTCCAGCCGGTCCAGCAGCACGGTGCGGTTGGGCAGCCGGGTCAGGGCGTCCAGCGCCACCGCCCGTGTCACTTCGTCCAGTGCGCCGACCGTCGAGTCCACTTCATCCTGCAGTTGCAGACCGCTGATGACGAGCTGCTCGTTGGTCTGCAGCAGCAGCGCGGCCTGGCCGTGGTCCAGGCGCTTTTCGGCGCGCACCACGTCTTGCAGCAGTTGCATCAACACCGCGCGCATGGCGGCCACCTGGGTGTTCAGCTGGCTGAGCTTGGCCTCGGCTTTCGCCGCCTCGGCGGCGCGCAGTTCGGTGCTGTCAGTCATGGTGCGCATCCAACCCGCTTGCGCAGTTTTCACACATTGCGAAGGTCTGCCGCAGCGTCTTGCATCAAGACTCGGGGCCTGCTGCTGGGCTGGCCAACCAGCAGCCCTTCGTGCAGGGGCAACATGTCGCCCATCTTGATGCCGGCGTCAGTGATGCGGTATTCACGCAGCTCGTTGGAATGTGCGCTGGCGCGCACTTTCACCACCGCCATGACACGCCGCAGGCGGCTTTCAATTTCAATGTAGCGCTGCACGATGATGGCGTCGGTCATGAACGCGGTGCCGTAAGGGCTGAAACGCAGGTCGGTGTAGCGGTCTTCCAGTTCCGACGTCATCAGCATGCTGACGCCCAGGCCCGCCACGGTGGTGACCAGGCGCGACAAGGACTCGCGGAAGTCTTCGCGGTAGGTGGGTGCCAGCGTCAGCTCGAAGCCCGACAGCGAGTCGATCACCACCCGGCTGGCGTTCAAACGGCGAATCTCGCGCAGCAGCTTGAACATCACTTCATCGATCGAACTGTCGGCACTTTGGTTGTCCACCAAACCCACGCTGCCCGCTTCGATGAGATCAGCCACCATGTGGCTGCGCGAACGGCTGGGATGTTGTTCAAACACTGCAATCACCCCGGTTTCGCCCGCCCGTGCGCCTTCGGCCAGGAAGGCGGTGGCCAGGATGCTTTTGCCCGAGCCGGAAGGGCCGGCAACCAGCAGCGAATAGCCGCGTGGCAGGCCGCCACCCAGCATGTGGTCCAGGCCCGGCACGCCCAGCTTCAGGCGCGGCGCCAGCGCGGCAGCTGCAGCGCCGCCAGGCGCACCACCGACCCCCTCATCACCGGCCCTGGTGCTCTGTTTTTGCGCCGTTGTGTCGGCCGGCGGATACACCTCAAGACCCTGCGAACCGATGCGAAAGCTGTGCAGGCCGGGCAAGCTGGCCTGGCCGCGCATTTTCAGCACCTCCAACTTGCGCACCATGGAATTGCGTTGCACGCTTTGGCGCAGCCAGATCAAGCCGTCAGCCACCGTGAACACCGGATTG
>JAYUPP010000174.1:0-3996 GCA_043760045.1 Betaproteobacteria bacterium | reverse complement strand
TCCGGCCGCGATGTCCAGGTACTCGTCGGCTGAAGGTTCCCCCCGCTTGACTTGAGCACCCTGGTAGGGAACGACCTGTCCTTGCCATCGCAACTGCGCCCAGGCAGCCATCCAGCCAGCTTCAAACGGCGTGCCCCATTCCAGAACCCGCACCGGGTCGGTGCCGCTGTTGTGCAGCGTCATCCGCAACAGCACGGGGCCACTGCGTTGCACCGGGGCCGACAGGGCCAGGCTGCAGCGCAGCGGGCTGGTGGGCAGGGCCGCCGCAGCTTGAAACGAAGCCATCCCGATCAGAAGGCCCAGGCTGCAACGGCGCAGACCATCAGGGAAGGGCAGGTGTGTTCTCGGCAAAGTACTCGTGGCTGTCGGCGTTGTTCAGGGCCAGGTCGGGGTCGCTGATGGCCAGTGCCGCCGCATTCGTTTGACCGTAGGCATGGTCGGCGGTGCCAGCCACCACGGTGAAGTGGGTCATCTCGTGAATCAGGGTGCCGCCACGAGAGTCGGTGCCGGCCAGTGGAGCGCTCCAGAAAGCGCCACACAGGTAGATTTTGTAGGGCTGGTTGGGGTACACGAAGGCATATGTGCCGCGTTTTTTGCACTTGCAATCGAAGGACAGGTTTTGCGTGGTGAAGGCCGAGTGCACCTTCTGGAAGTGGTCCAGCGCGGTGGCCTCGCGAGCGCTGGTGTGAGCGCCAAACCACTTGGTGTAGCGCTGCGTGCCGCTGTTGATGGTGTTGAGGTAGCTGACAGCGCCGGCCGCGTAGGTGACCGCCTGCGCCACCGCGGCGCTCAACTGGGTTTGCTGGGTGGTGGAGCAGGCGTTGTAGGTGGGTGCGGCTGCGGCCATGGGCGCCGGGGGCGCACTCACGCTGCTTTTCTGGCTGCGCCCTTCCAGCCACAGGTACAGGGTGTCGGAGTGCAGGCTGCCGCGCTGTTTGTTGTGGGTGCCGCGGGCGGCGTACTCGATGGCATACCGGCCACTGCGCGACAGGTCGTACGCGGCGGTCAGCTCCACCGAATAGTCCAGCGTGGCGCCAGCGTCGATGCGCACGAAGTCGCTGGGCTGCGGTTCGGCGCGTTTGACCAGGGGGCCGGTGTAACGAACGCGCTCGCCGTTTTCCCGGGTGATCTTGAACAGCGAGGTTTCGACTTCTTCGTCAGGCAACTGCCAACGCAGCACATGCACTGGATGGCGCGTGGTGTTGGTGACGCTGACGGTGATGGCGACGTCGGTGTCGCCGTAAAGCACGGGTGTGGGCGCAGACAGTCGCACCTGCAGACCCTGCAGCGGGGCCGCCAAAGTGCTGGCGGCTGCAAGGCTGAGAGCGGCACTGGCAAGCCAGCGAAGAACAGAAGCCATGGCTACTCCTCTTGAATGAGTGCGTTGATTGTGTTCCAGGACATCGCGCGGTGAAGCTGCTTCGGGTTAGTCCGAATGTCGAGCCCGCCAGGCCCGCAACGGCTCTTGGCTCAGCCCAGCCCCGATGACCACCGGGTCGGTGGACTGATCGGCCTTAGCATGCCGTGCTGGCAACCAGGAACAACCGCATGAATCAACGCCAGGTGTGTGTCGTGACCGGCTCGTCTTCAGGCATCGGCGCGGCCACGGTGCGCCGCTTTGCGCGTGAGGGTTGGGACGTGGTCATCAACTATTCGCGCCAGCTTGAACCCGCGCAGGCGGTGGCGGCCGAGTGCCAGGCCTTGGGCGCGCAGACCCTGTTGGTGCAGGCCGATGTGTCGCAGGACGGCGATGCCCGCCGCCTGGCCGCCGAGACCCAGGTGCGTTTTGGCCGCGCCGATGTGCTGGTCAACAACGCCGGCACCACCAAGTTCGTGGCGCTGAAGAACCTGGATGGGCTGGATGCCGAGGACTTCCAGCGCATCTATGCGGTCAACGTGATCGGCGCTTACCAGGTCTCGCGCGCCTTTGTGCCCCTGCTGCAGCAACAAAGCGGCGCCGGCATCGTCAACATTTCCTCGGTGGCGTCGATGATGGGCCGAGGTTCATCACTGGCCTACATGGCCAGCAAGGGCGCGTTGAACGCCTTGACCGTGGGCTTGGCGCGGGCGCTGGGGCCGGCCATCAGGGTCAATGCCATCGCGCCCGGGTTGGTGGCCTCCAGCTGGTTGCAGCAAGGCATGGGCGAACAACGCTACGCAGCGCACCTGAAAACCTGGAACGACACCGCCGCACTGGGCGAACCCATCACGCCCGAAGACGTGGCCGATGCGGCCTGGTGGCTGGGTGCCGGTGCAGCCAAGACCACGGGCGAAGTGCTGCTGTTGGACGCGGGTTTTCGCATCACCAAGGGCTGAACGTCTGGGCGGCAGCAGGCGTCAAGCCGCGCTGCTGTCCGGCCCGGCCGGCCCCGACCCCCAGCGCTGTTGGCTTTGCAGCGCGTCCATCCAGCCTTCGAAGGCCAGCAGCAGCGGCGCGTAGTGTGCAGGCCGGGCTTCCAGTTCGCCCAGGGCCAGGCAGGTGGCTTCCAGCGTGCTGCGTTGCAGGCCGCTTTGGGATTTGCGAATGCGGTATTGCCCTGGCGGCGGGCTGGCCAGCGCGAAGCGTGGCAAGGCCAGCAATCTCGGGTTCAGGTGCAGCAGCTGGCGCGACTGGCGCCAGGTGCCGTCCAACACCACCAAGCGGTTCAAGGGCACGGCGGTTTCAGCCCATGGTGGGTTGGGCGTTGCGCCTGCCGACCCGGGGTACAGCAGCGCGGTGCCGCGGGTCAGCCACGCACGGAGCTGCAACGCATCGAATTGTTCCCCCACCCGGCGCTGGCACTGCGACAGGCTGAGCTCCAGCAGGCGCACCGTGCCCTTGGCGTGATGCTGTTCAGCAGGGTGCTGCAGCACCAGGACCTCGATCTGGTTTGGCGTGGGCCTGACCCAGTGGCACAGGCAGGTTCGCTGCGGCCTTTGGCAGCGGCCACAGCGCGGGCGAGGGGTGTCAAGGGGGTGATGTGTGGTGGGCATGGACGGTCCGCGTGTCCCGCAGGCTATCCTGTCGCGCATGTCCCAGAACTCTGCCCCTGCATCTGCACCCGGCCCCATCGATTCGGCCGGCACCAGCGCCCCGGGTCCTTGCGCCACAGACCCGACTGATCCCAGTTTTTCCGACCTGGGCCTGCTGGCCCCGTTGGTCGCGGCTGCGGCCGCCGCGGGCTGGCGTCGGCCCACGCCGGTGCAATGCGCGGTGCTGCCAGCCATCCTTGCAGGGCGCGACGTGTTGGCGCAGGCCCCCACGGGCACCGGCAAGACGGCCAGCTTTGTGCTGCCCATTTTGCAAACCGTGCTGGCCACGCCGGGTGTGGAACTGGAGCGTCCACGCCGGCTGGCCGCGCTGGTGCTGGCCCCCACCCGTGAGCTGGCCTCGCAGATCGGTGCGGCCGCGCAAGCCCTGGCGCCCCAGCTCAAGACCGTGGTGGTGGTCGGCGGCCTGTCGATCAACCCGCAGATGATGGCTTTGCGCGGTGGCGCCCACATCGTGGTGGCCACCCCGGGCCGTTTGCTCGACCTCACAAGGCAGAACGCGCTGCGCCTGGCCGACCTGAGCGTGGTGGTGCTGGACGAAGCCGACCGCCTGTTGGACGCTGGTTTTGCCGACGAAACACGGCGTGTCCTGGCCTTGCTGCCGCATCCGCGCCAAACCTTGATGTTCAGTGCCACCTTGCCAGAGTCGGTGCGCGCCTTGGCGCGCGCCGCGCAGACCCATGCGTTGGAGGTGACGGTCGATGCCCTGCCCGTGGCCGCTGCGCCGGCTGCACCTGAATCGGCGAGCGGCCAGCCGGCAGTGGCTGCTGACGATGCGATTCAAGACGCCGTCGCTTCAGCCGCCACCCTGCAACGCGCCATCGTGGTCGAGACCCAGCGCCGCACGCCGCTGTTGCGCCACCTGATCGGCACCCACCGCTGGCCGCGCACGCTGGTGTTCGTGGCCACCCAGCACAGCAGCGAACACGTGGCCGACAAGCTGCGTCAGGCGGGTCTGTCGGCCGC
>JAYUPP010000173.1:0-10664 GCA_043760045.1 Betaproteobacteria bacterium | reverse complement strand
CCAGCATGTCGTCGCGAAAGCGCACGCGGTCGGGCGTTGGCAGGCTGTTCAATTCGAGCAAGGGCACGGTCAATGCGGCGTCGCCGGCCAGCAACTCGCCGCGCCGGCCCAGCACCTGGAAATAGACGCGGTCGTTGTCGCCGGCGTCGTTGTGCACCAGCTGTTCGGCGGTGCGCTGCAGCTGCTGGCGTGCAGCCAAACTGCCGGCGGTGCCGTTGGCTTCCAGTGTTTCCTCCTGGCGCGCCAGCGCCAGCGCCACGTCGGCCAGGGCGCGGTCAAAAGGCCCATTGGCGATGGCCTGCGCCACCACCCAGGTCAGCCCCAGGCTCAAGGGCCACAGCACCAGCAGCGGCGCCAGCATCCAGTCCAGGATCTCGCCAAACAGCGACCGCTGCACGCGCCCGCCGCCGACGCTGTCGCCCAGTATCTTCAGCATGCCCGTTGCTTCCGCCAGCGCGGCCAGGGCGCCGTGCGCAGCCCGTCAAGCAGCGATTTTTTCGAGGCAATAACCCAGGCCGCGCACGGTGGCAATGCGCACCGGCCCTTGTTCGATTTTTTTGCGCAAACGGTGGATGTAGACCTCGATGGCATTGTTGCTGACCTCGTCACCCCATTCGCACAAACGCTCCACCAGCTGGTCTTTGCTGACCAGGCGCCCTGCGCGCTGCAACAGCACCTCCAGCAGGCTGAGTTCACGCGCCGACAACTCCACCATCTGGTCGTTGAGGTAAGCCACGCGTCCGGCGGCGTCGAAAGTCAGGGGCCCGTGTTTGAGCAGGCTCGAGGCCGTGCCCAGGCCACGCCGCGTGAGCGCGCGCACGCGGGCTTCCAGTTCCTGCAATGAAAAGGGCTTGGCCATGTAGTCGTCGGCGCCCAGATCCAGGCCCTTGACCCGCTGCTCCACGCTGTCGGCCGCCGTCAGTATCAGCACCGGCACACTGACGCCGCGTCCGCGCAGTTTGCGCAATACCTCCAGGCCATGCATTTTTGGCAAGCCCAGATCCAGGATCACCAGGTCAAACTCGTGCGCAGCCAAGGCCGCGTCGGCTTCAGTGCCGGTGCTGACCTGGTCCACCGCGTAGCTTGAAGCACGCAACGACCGCAGCAGCCCGTCAGCCAGCACCTGGTCATCTTCAGCCACAAGAATCCGCATGCTTGTCTCCGCTTGTATGTAAGTCCTTTACGGCCCGGGCCGCTGCCCGGCATGATGAAAGCCAGGGTGTCTGCCGCGCGCTGCAGATTGAACACGCCGCTGTGTGTGGACCTCCCAAGGAGTTACCCCCAAAGCGTTACCCGAAAATGATCACCCCAAAAGGACTGTACGCATATCCAGTTTTTGCTTCATAATCATTTTCAACACTGGAGGACCCCATGGACGCACCCGTCAAAGCCCTGAACACCGAAAAAGCCAAGGCCTTGCAGGCCGCACTGGCGCAAATTGAAAAACAGTTCGGCAAGGGCTCGATCATGCGCCTTGGTGAAGGCGAGGTCATCGAAGACATCCAGGTGGTCTCCACCGGTTCACTGGGCCTGGACATCGCACTCGGCGTCGGCGGCCTGCCACGGGGCCGGGTGGTTGAAATCTACGGTCCTGAGTCGTCGGGCAAAACCACGCTCACGCTGCAAGTTATCGCCGAAATGCAAAAAGTCGGTGGCACGGCGGCCTTCATCGACGCCGAACATGCGCTCGACATCCAATATGCGCAGAAGCTCGGCGTCAATCTGCAAGACCTGTTGATCAGCCAGCCCGACACGGGCGAACAGGCGCTCGAGATCGTTGACGCGCTGGTGCGTTCGGGCTCCATCGACCTCATCGTCATCGACTCGGTGGCGGCACTCACCCCGAAGGCCGAGCTCGAAGGTGAAATGGGCGACAGCCTGCCCGGGCTGCAAGCGCGCCTGATGAGCCAGGCGCTGCGCAAGCTCACCGGCAGTATCAAGAAGACCAACACCATGGTCATCTTCATCAACCAAATTCGCATGAAGATCGGTGTCATGTTCGGCAACCCCGAAACCACCACCGGAGGCAACGCGCTGAAGTTCTACGCTTCGGTGCGGCTGGATATCCGGCGCACCGGAAATATCAAAAGAGGCGAAGAAATCATCGGCAGCGAGACCAAGGTCAAGGTCGTCAAGAACAAGGTCAGCCCACCGTTTAAAACCGCTGAATTCGACATCCTTTACGGCGAAGGCATCAGCCGCGAGGGCGAAATCATCGACATGGGCGTAACGGCCCGCATCCTTGAAAAAAGCGGTGCCTGGTATGCCTACAACGGCGAAAAAATCGGCCAGGGCAAAGACAACGCACGCGAATTCCTGCGCGAAAACACCGAAGTGGCGCGCGAAATTGAAAACAAGGTGCGCGAAAGCTTGGGCATTCCCTTGCAACCGGGCGGCGACGCGCAAGGCTGAAATGCCGCACGCCCCTGCCACGTCGATGGCCACTGCGATGGCCATGGCCATCGCTGGGTTTGATCCCTCGTCAACGGCACCATGGGCTTTGGCGCACCGTCACTGAAAGGCAAAGCGTTGCAGTGGCTGGCGCAGCGCGAACACTCGCGCGCAGAACTGCAGCAAAAACTGCAGCGGCATGCCAGCAAGCCGCTGCGGTTCGGCAAGGCGGGTCGCGCAGCGGATGCGCCGGAATCAGTTGATGCGGATGGTGCACAAGCTGCGCAAGCCGCCGATGACGCCGCCCGGGTGGTCGCCGCAGTGGCCCTGGAACAAGCCAAGATCATTCCGCTGCTTGACGAACTGGCCGCGGCCGGGCTGCAAAGCGACACCCGCGCTGCGCATTCGGTGGCACGCACCAAGGGCAGCCGGTATGGCGTGCACCGCTTGAAGCAGCAGTTGCAAGCCAAAGGCCTGGCCGCCGAATTGGTGGCCGCAACAGTAGGTGCCGCCCGCGACACTGAGTTTGAACGCGCCCAAGCCCTGTGGCTGCGGCGCTACGGCCAAGTGGCGCAAGACCTCACCGAGCGCTTGCGCCAGGTTCGTTTTCTCACAGCTCGCGGCTTCGACAGCGACGTGGTGCGCCGCGTGGTGCGCGGCACGGTTGATAACGACTGATTTCACGGCGCCGTCAATATCCACGGGTCTGACGGCCGCGCCGGCCCGGGGGGCGTGCATCGCTGTCAGTTTCTGTTGCACAGCAGCATGCTAAATTTCGCGGCGCCTGGAAACGCTCAGCCTGGGCGACGGCGCGCGGCCGACCCGGTCACGAGATCGGCAGCACGCCGGCCCTCCAGCCAGCATCAAACCTCGACCCGGGCGTGCAAACTGGGTGCCTGAGCCCGGCTCCAGACTGCCGGCGCTGACTCCGGCACAGGAAACCAGAGCGCAGACCGGCCCGGTTGGCACGCAGCGCCGCGCGCCGCCTGACAAAAATTGCCCCACCCCCTCGCGAGCAAGGAAACCCCGATGAAGATCCACGAATACCAAGCCAAGGAATTGCTGCGCGCGCACGGTGTGCCGGTGCCTCGGGGCTACCCTGCTTTCAACGTGCGTGAAGCGCAGGAAGCGGCGCAAAAACTCGGCGGCGCGGTGTGGGTGGTAAAGGCACAGATTCATGCTGGCGGTCGCGGCAAGGGAGGTGGCGTGAAGCTGGCGCGCAGCCAGGCCGAAGTGACCACCCTGGCCGAGCAAATCCTGGGCATGCAGCTCATCACCCATCAAACGGGGCCCCAGGGCCAGAAGGTGCGCCGCCTGCTGGTGGAAGAGGGCGCTGACATCCAAAAAGAGTATTACGTCGCCGCGCTCACCGACCGCGCAACGCAGAAGGTGGCAATGATGGCCAGCAGCGAAGGCGGCATGGACATCGAAGAGGTGGCGCACAGCACGCCGGAAAAAATCCTCAAGGTTTTCATCGACCCGCTGGTCGGTTTGACCGACGCGCAAGCGCTGCAATTGGCCGCCGGCATCGGCGTGCCCGCCGCCAGCCAGCCGCAGGCAGTGGACGTGTTGAAGAAGCTCTACACCTGCTACATGGACACCGACGCCTCGCTGGCCGAGATCAACCCGCTGATTCTGGAAGGTTCAGTGGACGGCAAACCCGGCGCTATCAAGGCGCTGGACGCGAAGTTCAACTTCGACAGCAACGCGCTCTTCCGCCACCCTGAAATCGTCGCCTACCGCGACCTGGACGAAGAAGACGCGGCTGAAGTCGAAGCCAGCAAATTCGACCTCAGCTACATCAGCCTGGACGGCAACATCGGCTGCCTGGTCAATGGTGCCGGTCTGGCAATGGCCACGATGGACACCATCAAACTCTTTGGCGGCGAGCCAGCCAACTTCCTGGATGTGGGCGGTGGCGCCACCGCCGAGAAGGTGACCGAAGCCTTCAAGATCATGCTGAAGAACGAGAACGTCAAAGGCATTCTGGTCAACATCTTCGGCGGCATCATGAAGTGCGACACCATCGCCGAAGGCGTGATCGCTGCTTGCAAGGCCGTGAACCTGAGCGTGCCGCTGGTGGTGCGCATGAAGGGCACCAACGAAGACCTGGGCAAGAAGATGCTGAACGAATCGGGCCTGCCCATCATCAGCGCCGATACGATGGCCGAGGCGGCGACCAAGATTGTCGCTGCGGTGAAATGACCTACCCCCGAAGCGCCTGCGGCGCCTGCCCCTCAAGGGGGCGCCGCCAGCGGCCCGGCACAGCCGGCTCCGCGGCGTCTGCTGGGGAAACAACCACTTATGGCCGCCGAGGCTGCTGAACCGAGGGCTTCATGTCTATCTTGATCAACAAAAACACCCGCGTCATCACGCAGGGCATCACCGGCAAAACCGGGCAGTTCCACACCAAAGGCTGCCAGGGCTACGCCAACGGCAAAGCTTGTTTTGTGGCCGGCGTGAACCCCAAAAAAGCCGGCGAGACTTTTGAAGGCATTCCCATACACGCCAGCGTGAGAGAGGCCAAGGCCGCCACCGGCGCCACCGTCAGCGTGATTTATGTGCCACCTGCAGGCGCGGCTGCGGCGATCTGGGAAGCTGTTGAAGCCGACCTTGACCTGGCCATTTGCATCACCGAAGGCATCCCCGTGAAGGACATGCTGGACGTGCGCAACACGATGAAGAAAAAAGAAGCCGCCGGCGGCAAGCGGACGCTGCTGCTGGGCCCCAACTGCCCCGGCTTGATCACGCCTGAAGAAATCAAGATCGGCATCATGCCGGGCCACATTCACAGAAAAGGCCGCATCGGTGTGGTCTCGCGTTCGGGCACGCTGACCTATGAAGCGGTGGCGCAACTCACCGAAATAGGCCTCGGCCAAAGCAGCGCGGTGGGTATCGGCGGCGACCCCATCAACGGCCTGAAACACATCGATGTGATGCGCCTTTTCAACGACGACCCCGAAACCGACGCTGTCATCATGATTGGTGAAATCGGCGGCCCCGATGAAGCCGACGCCGCGCAGTGGTGCAAGGCAAACATGAAAAAACCCATCGTCGGCTTCATCGCTGGCGTCACCGCGCCGGCCGGCAAACGCATGGGCCATGCCGGTGCGCTCATCAGCGGCGGCGCCGACACGGCAGACGCCAAACTGGAAATCATGGCCGCCTGCGGCTTCACCGTCACGCGCAACCCGTCAGAGATGGCGCGCCTGCTCAAGGGCCTGCTTTGAACGGCCCACTTTCATGATGCGGGGCTGCGCCCCGGGTCATGAGAGACCCTCACCTGACCCGGCATCGGTAATAGCCACAACCGGCCGCGCAAAGTGCGCGGCTAAACTGATTTCAGCGGCAACCAACCCCAGCGAAATTTGATGGAACAGTTCATGCACGCCGACTTTTGGGTCGCGGTCGGCCAGATCATCATGATCGACATCTTGCTGGGTGGCGACAACGCGGTCGTCATCGCGCTGGCCTGCCGCAAGCTGCCAGCCGCGCAACGCACGCAAGGCATCATGTGGGGCACGGTGGGCGCCATCGTGTTGCGCGTCATCCTGATCTTCTTTGCGCTCACGCTGCTGGCCATTCCCTACCTGAAGCTGGTGGGTGCGATTCTGCTGCTCTGGATCGGCGTCAAGCTGTTGGCACCCGATGACGACGAACATGGCGACATCCAGGCCTCGGACAAGCTGTGGGCGGCGGTGAAAACCGTCATCGTGGCCGACCTCGTGATGAGCGTGGACAACGTGATCGCCATCGCCGGCGCTGCCGAAGGTGCAGGTGGCGACCACAAGATGCCGCTTGTCATCTTCGGCCTGCTGGTGTCGATACCCATCATCGTCTGGGGCAGCCAGCTGGTGATCAAACTGATGGACCGCTTCCCGATGATCATCACCATCGGCGGCATGTTGCTGGGCTGGATTGCCGGCACCATGGCGGTGTCCGACCCGGCGGTGCTGCCGTATGTGCCGACCCTGTCGCCGGCCAAAGCCGGTGCGTTGGCCGAGCCCATAGCCGCGTTGCGTTACGGCGCTGGCATCGCGGGCGCGCTGCTGGTGCTGGCGCTGGGCATGTGGGCCAAACGCCGCAAGCAACAGGCCAGCGCCGCTCGTACTTGAGCGCCGCTGCCGCCCGCAGCGGCCACCATTGGTGAGCCCGGCCACTGCGCTGCCGGCCGGGCATGTGGTTGCCGGCCACACGCTGCACCGTTTTCTGGGTAGCGGCGCACACGGCACGGTGTATCTGGCCAGCCCGCTGGGCAGCCCGCAGCGGGTGGCACTGAAGCTGCTGTCGCTGCCAGCTGGTGCGGCGGCCGTGCTGGCCGAACGCATCTTCCTTGACACGGCGGCCGCCGCGCGTTCACTGCGCCACCCTGACGTGGTGGTGGTGCACAGCGCCGGTGTGAGCGGCGGCCTGTGCTGGCTGGCGATGGAGCCGGTGCCCGGCACCGACCTGGGCCGCTACACCCGGGCACCTCGGTTGCTGCCCGAAGCGCTGGTGTTGCAGGTCTGCCAGCGGCTGGCGCGGGCCTTGGCGCACGCGCACCGCTTAGGCGTCGTGCACCGCGACGTCAAGCCCGCCAACGTGCTGGTGCATTGGCCCAGCAACACCGTCAAGCTCACCGACTTTGGCTTGGCGCGGTTGGCCGACAGTGCCAACACTGCCACCGGCCTGCTGCTGGGCTCACCCGCTTACATGGCGCCCGAACAATTGGCCGGCAACCGGGCGACGGCGCGCACCGATCTTTACGCATTGGGCGTGACGTTGTTTGAACTGCTCACCGGCCAGCCGGCCCACCCGGGCCAGACGATGGGCGAGCTGTTGCGCCAGGTGATGCACGATGCAGTGCCCGAACTGCACACCGTGCGGGCTGACTTGCCGCCGGCGCTGACGCTGGGTTTGCAGCCGCTGTTGCAGCGCTTGCTGGCGAAGGACCCCGCCGAGCGCCCGGCCGACGGCGATGCGGTGGCCGACATGCTTCAGCGGGTGGTTCAAGCTCTGCCCGCACCACCAACAAACCCGCCACCAACTCCACCCCGATCAACACCAGACGAGGCACTTCGCACACACAACTGAAAAGCCTTCAGGGCCGGCCGCTCGTGGGCCTTCAGCAGCGTGCGGGTGGGCGTTTTTCCGTTGCACAATCGTCGTCCCCAACCGAGCGAGCCTGCGCTGCAGCCTGACCCCGTGCCCATGACTTACGAGCTGTGCGCCGCCGTCGACGCGGGCCGCGCCCGCAGCAATAACGAAGATTCGGTGGCCACCGACGAGACCGTGGGCCTGGCCGTATTGGCCGACGGCATGGGCGGCTACAACGCCGGTGAAGTGGCCAGCAACATGGCCACCAGTTTTGTCAGCACCGAACTCGGCCGCTGGCTGCGTGAAGCCAGCGTGCAGGCCAGCGACGCTGAAGTCAAGCGTGCGATGGACATCTGCGTGGACAACGCCAACCGCGCCATCTTCAACGCCGCCAACGTCAACGCGCAGTACGCCGGCATGGGCACCACACTCGTGCTGGCGGTGTTTCGCGACGACCGCGTCATCCTCGGCCACGTCGGCGATTCACGCTGCTACCGGCTGCGCGGCGCGCGCCTGCAGCAGATCACGCGTGACCACTCTTTGCTGCAAGAGCAAATCGACGCCGGCCTGATCACACCCGAACAGGCCGCGTTTTCAGCCAACAAGAACCTCGTCACGCGCGCCGTGGGCGTGGAAGACACCGTGCTGCTGGAAACGCACGCCCACGACGCCCAGGGCGGTGACCTGTTTTTGCTGTGCTCCGATGGCCTGTCTGACATGCTGGACGACGCCGCCATTGCCGCCATCTGCACCCTGGTTGCAAGCGGCCAGGAATCGCTGCAAAGCGGCTGCCAGGCGCTGATCAGCGCTGCCAACGACGCCGGTGGAAAGGATAATATCTCTGTCGTTCTGGTGCGCGCCGGGGGTAGCGGCGGGGTATCGTCGCGGTCCTGGTGGCCGTTCAGGCGCTGACTTTGACGTCAAATGACAGGCTCCCGCTGGACTGCTGAAGGCAGTCCAAGCGGTCAAAAAAAGTTGCATCTGGCCGGCTGTGTGCAGCAGCGGTCTGAATCGAGGGCAGGCATGGGCAAGCTGGTGGTTTCGCTGGACGGTGTCGTGATCAAGGAAGTCCAGATCACCAAGGACAAGACCACACTCGGTCGGCGCCCCTACAACGACATCGTGATCGACAACCTGGCGGTCAGCGGCGAACACGCCGTGCTGCAGATGGTGGGCGGCGATGTCTTCATCGAAGACCTGAACAGCACCAACGGCACCTACATCAACGGCAAGGCTGTGAAGAAACAGCTGCTCACGCACAACGACACAGTGGAGATCGGCAAGTACAAGATCAAGTACCTGGTTGACGAGAGCAACGACTACGAAAAAACGATGATCATGCGCCCGTCGGGTGCAGGTGCGGGTGCGAGCACCGGCGCCGGTGCCGCCGCCGCCGCGGCAGGTCTGTCGTCAACCTCCGCGTCGGGGTCGGGTGGCGGTTTCAGCGCTGGGATGGGCGGCAGTGCGCCGGCCATGACGGCGCCTGAACCCGCAGCCCAGTCGGCGTCGATCAAGGTGCTGAACGGCGCCGCTGCCGGGCGCGAGGTGACGCTGACCAAAGTGGTCACCACGGTCGGCAAACCCGGCGTGCAGGTGGCGTCCATCACGCGGCGCCCCGGCGGCTTTGCTTTTTCGCACGTTGAAGGCGGCAGCCGGCCCAGCATCAACGGCGTGCCGCTTTCGGGCGACTCTGCACCGCTGCGCAACGGCGACGTGATCGAACTCGCGGGCACGCAGATGCAGTTCATCTGCCGCTGACGGCGGCACCTGGCGTGCAGCGCACGCCAGCATCTCCACCGGCATGCAACCCGGTCGACTGAAGGCCCACTCACGCAGCGGGCCGTGAAGGCCTTCACGGCGGCGCGTGTTGTTGCAAACCGGCGTGCCAAACTGGCGCCGTTTGAACATGCAAACACTTGCGTCAACAGCGGCCCAGGCTCAGCATCTGCACCCCGGTCGCGCCCCCAGCGACCCCGTGCCGTGGTGACCTTCTTTCATGCAGATCCGTGTTCTTGGTTGTTCCGGCTCCATCGCGTCTGGCAGTCGCACGACGGCCTTCTTGTTGGATGACGATGTGCTGATCGATGCCGGTACGGGTGTCGGTGATTTGTCGCTGGACGAGCTGGCGCGCATCGAACACATCTTCGTCACGCATTCGCACCTGGACCACATCGTCTCCATCGGCCTGCTGGCCGACAGCGTGACGCGCCGCCGCCGGCAGTTGCCGGCCATCGTGGTGCATGCGTTGCCTGAAACGATTCATGCGCTGCAGACCCATGTCTTCAACGGCGTGATCTGGCCCGACTTCACACGCCTGCCCGACGCCCGGCACCCGGTGCTGCGCTTTGCAGCGCTGCAGGTGGGCCAGGTGGTGACGCTGGGCAACCGCCGCGTCGAGGTTTTGCCCGCCAGCCACACCGTGCCGGCGGTGGGTTATGCCGTCACGGCGGCATCGGCAGCCTGGGTTTTCACCGGCGACACCGGCCCCAACCCGGCCTTGTGGCAGCGCCTGGCACACATGGATGTCGCCGCACTGGTGATTGAAACCGCCTTCCGCGACGACGAACAAGCGCTGGCGCAAGTCAGCCAACATCTGTGCCCTTTGCGGCTGAAAGCAGAATTGCAGCAATTGGCCCGCCCCACCGATATCTACATCACGCACATCAAACCCGGCGAGATGGACGCGGTGATGACGGAAATTGCATCGCTGCAAAGCCCGCATCGCATCAGCGCCCTGGTGTCGGGCCAGGTGATGGTGGTGGGTGGCTGAGGCCAACGGCCTGTCAATAAACAAAACTTCCAGGTCTTTGATTTGCGGGTAGGCAAATGTGTTTCTTCGCGAACGCCGGTCGCCTGCCGGGGCTGGAATGCTTACAAGAAACAAAACGCCGGCGCCACCCCAACATCCCGTTCGCCCTGAGCCTGTATTTCCGACTGCCCTGAGCTTGACGAAGGGAGGGTCGTGGCACGCCACCACCCGTCGACAAGCTCAGGGCGAACGGGAAAGTGTGGATTGTTTCTTCGCGAACGTTCGGCGCCGCCAGGGGCCGGGGGTGCTCTCAAAATGGTTGCGCACAAGCTCTCGGCGGCTCTCGGCGCGCGCCACCTCAAGCGTGTCGAAGTAGGTCGCATCATGCAAACCATCAGGGTTGCTGACCGTGCCGTCGGGCAGAAAGACAAGTCGGCGCGCCAGCGCC
>JAYUPP010000172.1:0-10696 GCA_043760045.1 Betaproteobacteria bacterium | reverse complement strand
GCCGATTCTGGCGCGCGCGCCCGGCCCGGTCTGTAGGCCAATGCCGCAAAGCCGGCGACGCGCTGCGTCAGCACCGCAACCACCCAGCCGCCGCGCCGTGTCAGACCTGTCCTACCCGCAGTTACCACCGCCGCCGATGGCAGGGGCAGGCGCGTCTGCCTAGCATGACTTCCATTCCATCCACACCGCAACGGCAACAGGAGAGCAGCATGCACGCCCCCCATCTGAATGTGATGTCCACGCCCTTCAGCCCGGTTGCAAATGCCTTCGGTTGGGCCGTTGCATGCGATGACGCGGTGCTGACGTCAGCGCGCGGTTTTCACGACAGTTGCCAAAGCGAACTGGTTTTGGTTGAGCGCCTGTCGCAATGGACGGAATGGCTCGACCGCGTGCTGGCGCGGCGTTTTGCAACTTCGGTGCTGGTGGTGGGCGGGCTGGCGGGGTTCATCGCCATGCTGACCTGAGCGTGAAGCGGCCCGGGACCGGGACTTGCCTGGGCAGCTCACTGTGACGGCACCACCGGCGCACCCACCCTCTCCTGTAACGCCCGCGCGCACCCCCATTTCCAAGCGCCGCCTGGCGGAATGGTTGCGCGCACTGCCTGCGGGCACTTCGCCACTGGCGCCACCGCTGGTGGCGTTTCTGGAGCCCGATCGAGGTGTGCTGGCCGAGCCGCTGTTGGCCCAAAGCGTGGGCTTGCAGGCGGTGCATGCACGCGGTCTGGCCTTGGCGGCCTTTCATGACGCCACCATCACGCGCCGCGACGGCGGTGCTTCGCTGATCGCCCGCCTGCGGCGCAATGTGCATGTGCTGCGTGAAGCGGCGGCGGTGCTGGAACACGACATCGAGCCCGGTGTTTATGCAAGCCCGGCGGCGCAGTGGCTGTCGGACAACCTGGCGCTCATAGACGAACAGCTGGAGGACGTCACCGAAAGCTTGCCCGCCGGCTGGTTTCGTGACCTGCCGCTGCTGGGCAAGGGCGACTCGGCCGGCACCCCGCGTGTGCTTGACACCGCGTGGGTGTGGCTGTCCACCACCGGGCAGCGTTTCGACCCCGTGCTGCTGGATGCATTTTTTGACGGCTACCAGGCCCAGCGCGAGCCCAACTGGGGCGAGTGGTGGGCGCTGCAGCAAGTGTTGCGGCTGGTGTTGGTGGAACAGCTGCGCCGGCTGGGTGAAAGGGTGGCGGTCGACAAAGCGGCGCGCACGCTGGCGCACGCCATTGCCGCCGGCCCGGTGCCCAGGCCCGAGGTGCTGGCCGGGGTGATCCAGGCGGTGCAGGCGCGCGGCGCCGGCCCGGCGTTTTTGCTGCAGCTGCATGCCAGCCGCCGCGAAACCGAAAACCCGGTGGTGCCGCCGGGCGGCTGGGCGGCGCATGTGCCGCAGCCGGCGGCGGCGCAACAGCTGCAGCAGGCGGCCGACGCCGGCTACGACGCCGATGTGGCCGAAGCTGTGCGCAGCGTGCGCGCGGTGGGCCGCTTCCGCTGGCGCGAATGGATCGAGCGGCGCAGTCTGCTGGCGGCAGCCCTGCGCCAGCTGCCGGTGTTTGAGGGCGAAGACGACGGGACGCAGAACCGCACCGTGCACGCGCTGGAACGCTGGTCGCGCCGCACCGGCATAGACGAGCTGACGATGGCGCGTGCGCTCGTGGCCTGCGTGCGCACGGCGGGCGCCGGCCCGGCGCTGCACGCCACCCCGGGCTACTGGCTCACGGGGGGAGGCCGCCAGGCACTGGCGGCCAGCCTGCAGGTGTCGGCGCCGCCACCGCCGCCCGGCCCGCAGCGCTGGCCCCGGGTGCGCCTGCCGCTTTATCTGGGCCTGATGGCGGCCACCACGGCACTGGGCGTGGCCATGGCGTGGCCGGCCGGCACCCAGTGGCCGGCCAGTTACGGTGTCGGCGGCGTGCTCGGCGCGCTGGCGGTGTTGTTGCTGGTGTTGCTGCCGGCCTCTGAAATGGCGGTGGCGGCCTGGAACCGTTTGCTCAGTGAATGGCTCGCGCCGCGCCGGCTGCCGCGCATGGCTTTTGACGACGGCATACCGGCACCCCACCGCGTGCTGGTGGTGGTGCCGTGCCTGCTGTCCAAAGACGCTGACATCGACGCGCTGGGCGCGCAGATCGAACGCCACCACCTGGCCAGCAACGAAGCCTGGGCGCAGTACGCGCTGCTGTCTGACTTGGTGGATGCCGCCCGTCAACACCTGGACAGCGATGCCGCACGCACCGCGCGTGCGGTGGCTGTCGTGCGCGCGCTAAATTCCGAATACGCGCCCCTGCCCGATGGCGCCCCGCGCTTTTTGCTGCTGCACCGCCTGCGCACCTGGAGCGCCGAAGAAGCGCGCTGGATGGGTTGGGAGCGCAAGCGCGGCAAGCTGGAACAACTGGTGGCGCTGCTGGCAGCGCCGGGGTTGCAGCCGGCGACTTCCAATGACCTGCCGGCGCTGCAGCCGGCGTCCTCTGCAGCCATGCCGGCACCGCCGTCGGCCGCTTTTGTGGACATTGCGGGCCTGTCCGCCCCAGCCCCCGCCACGCCTTACATCGTGGTGCTGGACAGTGACACCCTGCTGCCGCCGGGCAGCCTGCGTGCGCTGGTGTCGGTGGCCGCGCACCCGGCCAACGCGCCACGCCTGGACGCCGCCGGCACGCGCGTGATTGCCGGCCACGGCGTGCTGCAGCCGCGTGTGGCGCTGCCGCTGCCGCTGCCTGGAAGTTCAACGCTGTTTCACGCGCTCACAGCAGGGTTCAGCGGCCTCGACCCTTACGGCTCAGCCGCTTCAGAGGTCTACGAAGACCTCTTTGATGAAGGCAGCTTCAGCGGCAAGGGCCTGCTGCATGTGGCCACGGCGCATGCGGTGCTGGGCGGGCGGCTGCCGCAGGGCCAGGTGCTGAGCCACGACTTGCTGGAAGGGGCGCTGCTGCGCTGCGCCGCCTTGGGCGACGTGGCGCTGCTCGAAGGTGCACCGGTGCACCCCGACGTGGCCGATTCGCGCATGCACCGCTGGACACGCGGCGACTGGCAGCTGCTGCCTTTCATCGCCCACCCGCGGTTTTGGCGGGTGACGCCATTGAACGTGTGGAAGATGGTGGACAACCTGCGCCGCTCGCTGGTGGCGCCGGCTTGCGTGGCGCTGCTGCTGGCGGCTTTTGCCACCGGTTGGCCGGCGCCGCAAGTGGCCTTGTTCCTGGTGCTGGGCGCTTTCGGCGCCGGGCCCCTGGTGGGCGCGGTGGCGGCCTTTGCGCCCAGCGACGACCGGCTGGCACTGCGGCCGCTGGCGCGCAACGCGCTGAAGGTGCTGTTGCGCGCGGTGGGTTCGGTGGTGTGGCACTTTGCGCAGCTGCTGCAGCAGGCGGTGCTGCGCCTGGACGCCATCGCGCGCGCGCTGTTTCGCCATTTCATCAGCCGGCGTCACATGCTGGCCTGGACCACGGCGGCCGCAGCCGAGGCCGCTGCGGTGCGCGACCTGGCCACGCTGTGGCGGCGGCACCGGCGCATCAGCGCCTGCGCCGCGCTGCTGGCCGCTGGCCTCGTGTTGTTGCCGGGCCCGGCGTCGGGCGGTGGCCTCATGCTGTGCCTGGTGTGGGGCCTGGCGCCGCTGTGGACCTGGGCGGCGGCGCAGCCGCTGGGTGCAGCGGCACCCAAAACGCTGCCCGCTGAGGCGCTGGCCGACCTGCACGACATCGCGGCCGAAACCTGGCGCTTCTTCGACCGCCAGGTGGGCCCGCAGACCCACCATTTGCCGCCCGACAACCACCAGCGCCTGCCGCACGCACAGACGGCCAGCGCCACGTCGCCCACCAACATCGGCATGTACCTGTTGGCGCTGATGTGCGCCTGGCGTTTTGGTTTCCTGGGCCAGCGCGACACGCTGGCCCGCGTGGCTGCGACGCTGGCCACGCTGGAACAGTTGCCACGCCACCACGGGCATTTCTTCAACTGGATCGACACCCGCAGCCTGGCGGTGTTGCCGCCGGCCTATGTGTCCACGGTGGACAGCGGCAACCTGTGTGCGGCGCTGATTGCGCTGGCCCAGGGGCTGCGCGAGCGGGCACCCACCGCAGGCGCGGCGCGCGGGGCACCCACCGCAGGCGCGGTGAACGCGGCACCCGGCGACAGTGCACTGGCCCGCAATGCCCAGCTGCTGGCCGGCGCCGCCGAACGGGGTTTGCTGGCCGGCCTGGATGCCAGCACCACGCGCCTTGCGGTGCTGGCAGCGGTGCCGCAGGGCCGGGCCGGCGCTGACGAGCTGGTGCAGGCCAGCGCCACCGCGCTGCTGGAGTTGAATCAACGCCTGCACGCCTTTGATGAAGAAACCGCGTTCGACGGCACGCCGCCGCAAGAGCAGGAAAGGGTGTGGTGGCGGCTGGCCGATCAGCTGGCGATGTTGCATTCGCTGGCGCTCGACGCGGCCACGCCCGCGTCCGGGTTTGGCCATGAAGTTTCAGCGCAGGCTGAGTTTGCACTGGCCAGCACGCTGGCCGCGCGCGCCGAGGCGCTGGCCTGGGCGCCGCAATTTGGCTGGTTGTACGACCGCGAGCGCGCACTGCTGCACATCGGCGCGCAGATCTCGCTGGAAGACAGCAGCGAGCGCCTGGACCACAGCCACTACGACCTGCTGGCCTCGGAAGCGCGGCTGGCCAGCCTGCTGGCCATCGCCAAGGGCGACCTGCCGATGAAACACTGGGCGCGGCTGGAACGTGCCACGTTTGCAAACGGCGACGGCGTGGGCCTGCAGTCGTGGTCGGGCTCGATGTTTGAATACTTGATGCCGATGCTGCTGGTGGACGAGCCCGAGGGCAGCCTGCTGCACGGCGCGGCCATCGTTGCGGTGCGTGAACAGCGGCAGCTGGGCCAACTGTGGCATCTGCCTTGGGGCGTTTCCGAGTCCGCCCATGCCGAACGTGACGCCTCGCTGGCCTATCAATACGGGCCGCAGGGTGCACCGCGCCTGGCGCTGCGCCGCACGCCGCCGGGCGAACGCGTGATTGCGCCTTACGCCACGCTGCTGGCCGCGCAGGTGGCGCCGCTGCCGGCCTGGCGCAACCTGGTGCGGCTGGAGCGGCGCGGTGGCCGCGACCGCTATGGCTATATCGAGGCGCTGGACTTCACGCCGGCGCGCCAGCACGCCGGCAGTGAGTTGCGCCGCGTGGTCACTTTCATGGCCCACCACCAGGGCATGGCGCTGGTCTCGCTGGCGAATGTGTTGCTGGACGGCGCAGCGCGCCGCTGGTTCATGTCGCACCCGCGCGTGCGCGCGGTGTCGCCGCTGTTGCACGAGCCGGTGCCGGCGGCGGTGCGTGCCCTGCGCGGCCTGCCGCTGCTGCCGGCGGGCAGCGCACGCGGCGGTGAAGACGGCAACGGCAACGGCAAGGGCAACCACAGCGGCCCGCTGGGCCCCTTCGGCGACGGTGGCCCGGCACTGCCGGCACGCGAGCTGCTGCCCGGCAGCCACGCACTGGAGCCGGTATCTTTGCTCGGCAACGGCCGCTATTCGGTGCTGCTGCACCCCGACGGCTCGGGTGCTTCGCGCTGGCAGGGCCAGGCGGTGACGCGCTGGCGCGACGACGCGCTGCGGCGTCAGCACGGCACCTTCTTTTACCTGCGCGTGGCCGATGCTGCGGTGGCGGACGAATCGCGCAGCGCCACGCTGCCGGGGCCGTGGTGTTCATTGACGCACCACCCGGCGCCAGCCGCCGACGTGGAGTACCGCTGCGAATGGCAAGCCCATGCCGCCAGCTTCACCGCGCAGGCGCAGCGCTGGACGGCGCTGACACGGGTGTGGGTGGCGCCTGAAGACGACATCGAGCTGCGTGAGATCACGCTGCACGCCAAGTCCGACCGGGGCGGCGACGCGGCGCTCGCCATCGAGCTGGCGTCTTATTTCGAGGTCGCGCTGTTGCCGCAGGCGGCTGACGAATCACACCCCGCTTTTGCCAACCTGTTTGTCGCTGCGCGCTGGGACCCGCAGACCCGCGCGCTGTGGCTGCAAAGGCGCGGCCGGCTGGATGGCGACCCCACGCTGCACGCCGTGCACTTCGTGGCCCAGGTCGAGCGTGATGATGGCGCGGGTAACGGCCCTGAGGACGGCGTGCGTGATGACGACACCGGGCTCAGCTTCAACGCCGTCACCGACCGTGCACACGCACTGGGCCGGGGCCGCAGCGTGGCCGCACCGGCGCGGCAGATGCAGGCTGACGCGGCAGACACCAACCTCGACCCGGTGGCGTCCATCGGCGTGCGCGGGGCGTTGCCGACCGGGGGCCGGCTGACGATCTGTTTTGCCACCGCCGTGGCCGGCGACGAGGCCAGCCTGCAGCGCATCGTTGACCGCTACACCCAGCGCAGCGTGGTGGCGCGGGCTTGGCGCATGTGCGCCACGCTGGCCGCCATCAGCCTGCGCGAAAGTGGCCTGGGCGCTGCGGCCTGGCATGCCTGGCAGGCGCTGAGCACGCCGCTGGCGGTGCAGCTGGCGCGGCCTTCCCCTGCGGCGGTGGCGCTGCAGGTGTTGCAGACGGCAGCGGCGTTGCCGGGGTTCGCCGCAGCAGCGGCGCTTGCCACGCCCGCTCTGGCGCCATCAACCGACCCCGACGCCATCGCTGCCATCGACCGCCGGGCGCTGTGGCGAGTGGGCCTCAGTGGCGAAAGGCCACTTTTCCTGTTGCGTGTGCCGGGCGTTGACGGGCTGCCGCTGGCCGAGTGGCTGGCACGTGTGACGCCGCTGTGGGCCCGTTACGGGCTGGCCGTGGACGTGGTGTTTCTGAACACCGAAGCGGCCTCTTACCACCAGGCGGTGCAGCAGGGGCTGGCGCGCCTGGTGGAAATGCACACCCCGGCTGCAGCGCGGCCGGCCGCTTCGGCCTGCAAGCTGCTGCTCTTGCGTGCCGAAGATTTGTCGGCCCTGGAACTGGCCACACTGCGCCGCCTGGCCCGTGTCGACGTGCGTGCCGACGGCCGGCCGCTGCGCACCGTGCTGCGTGAACTGCGCGCCTGGCATGCCGCCGACCTGGAGCGCCGGCAGGCGCTGCTGGTGACAACAGTGCCTTGGCTGGCAGCGCCGCCCGACGCCGCGTCGGCGCGGCCGCAACCGGTGGTTTGGGACCACAACAACGGCGGCTGCAGCTTCCGCGTCGGCCCGGCGCAGCGCCCGCTGCGGCCCTGGACCCAGGTGCTGGCCAACGCCGCTTTTGGCACCCAGGTCACCGAGGCCGGCGGTGGCCACAGCTGGGCGCACAACAGCCGCCAGTTGCAGATCACCCCCTGGAGCAACGACCCGCTGTGCGACCCGGCGGGTGAATGGCTGCTGCTGCAAGACCTGGACAGTGGCCGTGTCTGGAACGCCTTCCCGGCGCCCTGGGGCGCGGCAGATGTGCCCTACCGCGTTGAGCACGGCCCCGGCTGGACACGCGTGACGCACC
This sequence comes from Betaproteobacteria bacterium, assembly GCA_043760045.1. Taxonomy (GTDB): domain Bacteria; phylum Pseudomonadota; class Gammaproteobacteria; order Burkholderiales; family Burkholderiaceae_C; genus Rubrivivax. Next base: position 3,285 of record JAYUPP010000172.1, on the reverse strand, counting down.
AGGTGGACGGCCTGGCGGTGGAACTGGAAGTGGTGGTGGACGACGTGCTGGCGCTGAAGCAGACGCACATCACACTGCGCAAGCTGGGCGCCGCAGCCGCCACAACCGCCGCACGCCGCGTGCGTGTGGTGGCCACGGCGCAGTGGCAACTGGGCGCGCGCTGGGCCGACCGTGCCAGCATCTGCAGCCATCAGCAGTGGGTGCCGGCCGGCCTGGTGCCCACCCTGCGCCTGGAAGAAGCCGAACAGCGCGCACTGGTGCTGCATGCCACGCAGACCGATGCCGGCGTCGGCTACGGTCTGGCCACCGCCTTCCTGGCGCTGCGCCCGGCCAGCCCGCAGCCGCAATGGGCTTTTGACTGGACGGCCGACCGCCGCGAACTTTTTGATGCCCGGGGCCATGCGGTGCTGCCCGAAGAACTGAATGGCCGCGAGAGCCGCGACGGCCTGGGCCTGGACCCCTGTGCCGCGCTGTCGCTGACGCTGACGTTGCGCGCCGGCCAGAGCGAAAGCTTGACCGTGCTGCTGGGCCATGCCGACAGCCCACGCGCCGCGCGCCAGCTGGCCAGCCTGGCCGTGCACGGCGACCCCGCAGCGCTCTCGAAGTTGGCCCGCGATGCCTGGCAACAACGGCAGGGCACGCTGCAGGTGCAAAGCCCCGACCCGCAGTTCGACATGCTCGTCAACCACTGGCTGCGTTACCAGTCGCTGGCCTGCCGCCTGTGGGCGCGCGCCGGGTTTTATCAGGCCGGTGGTGCTTTCGGTTTTCGCGACCAGCTGCAGGATGCGATGGCGCTGACCGATGTCGACGGCGGCTTGTTGCAGGCGCAGATCATGCTGGCCGCGTCGCGCCAGTTCAGCGCCGGCGACGTGCAGCACTGGTGGCACCCGGCACATATTGCAACTGCAACTGCAACTGCGGGTGCGGGTGCGGGTGCGGGTGCGGGCACTGCAGCAGACCCGGCGGCCCACACCGGCGCCGGTGTGCGCACGCGTTTTTCTGACGACCTGCTGTGGTTGGTGGCGGCGCTGTTGCGCCACCTGGACACCGGCGGCAGTGCCGCACTGCTCGACCGTCGGGTGCCGTTCCTGGAAGGCCGCGCTGTGGCCGATGACGCCGAAGACGTTTATGAAACCGCGCGCGTGGCCGACGAGGTGGCCAGCATCTGGGAACACGCGGCGCGTGCGCTGGACCACAGCCTGCGCCTGGGTGCACACGGGCTGCCGCTGATGGGCAGCGGCGACTGGAACGACGGCATGAACCGGGTGGGCATCCACGGCCGGGGCGAATCGGTCTGGCTGGCCTGGTTTGTACTGACGCTGCTGGAGCCGATGGCGCAGTGGGCCGAACAACGCCAAGAGCCGGCCCGTGCCCAGCGTTGGCGCGGGCATGCCGTGCTGCTGCGCCAGGCGCTGGACAGCGCCGGGTGGGACGGCGCCTGGTACCGCCGCGCCTACTTCGACGACGGCAGCCCTTTGGGTTCAGCGAGCAACAGCGAATGCCAGATCGACCTCATCGCGCAGGCCTGGTCGGTGTTTGCAAGCGGCCTGCCTGCGGAGGCTGACGTGGCGCCCGCAGCCAAAGAGCGGCCCGCGCAGGCCATGGCCGCGGCGGCTGCCCGTTTGTTTGACGGCGGCGGCGGCGGCGGCGCCGGCATGCCGATCCTGCGGCTGCTGCACCCGCCGCTGCAGCACCAGCAGCCCAGCGCCGGCTACATCCAGGCCTACCCAAAGGGCGTGCGCGAAAACGGTGGCCAGTACAGCCACGCCGCCACCTGGGCCGCGATGGCTTTTGCACAGCTGGGCGACGCCGAAAAAGCCTGGCGCGCCTGGTGCAGCGTGAGCCCGGCGCACCGCCACCAGCATGATGTGCAGCAGCCACCGATGCCGGACTTGAATGGCCCCGCCGCCGCCCGCCGCGTGCCTTACGGCCTGGAGCCTTACGCGGTAGCCGGCGATGTCTACGCCGAAGCACCCTGGGCCGGCCGGGGCGGCTGGAGCTGGTACACCGGCGCCGCCGGCTGGTTGTACCGGGCGGCGGTGGAATCGCTGCTCGGCCTGCAGCGCCAAGGCAGTAACGTGCGCTTCAGCCCGGTGCTACCGCCCCATTGGCCGAGCGTGTGTGTCAGCTTGCGCTGGGCTGGCTGTGAGCACCGGTTCCATCTGGGGCCCGCAGCCGCAGCCGCAGCCGCAACCGCAGCCGCAACATCTGCGGCTTCTGCTGCCGCAACTGAAGGCCCGGCAGGTGTGCTGCAGGCGGGTGACTGGCTCGATCTGCAGACGCTCAACGGTGACAGCCGCTGGGTGCTTGCCGCGCGGTCGCAGCGGCCGCCGTTGCCCGAACGCGCTGCAGAGATGGGCACCCACTGATGCGCAGCGCCTGGCTGGCGCTGTTGCCGCAACTGTGGACGAGCACGCGGCGCGCGGTGGCGGCCTGGTTCGACCATGAGCCGGCGCGGCGCGGCGCGGCGCTGGCTTTTTACTCGCTGGTGTCGATGGCGCCGCTGCTGGTGGTGATGCTGGCCATCGGTGGCCTGGTGTGGGGCAGCGAGGCGCTGCGTGGTGAACTTTACGGCCAGCTCAGCGGCCTGTTTGGCGCCCCGGCAGCAAGCGCCGTGCAGGCCCTGGTGCAGAGCGTGGAGCTCAGCGGCGGCGGCGGCTGGGGCCTGGTGCTGGGTGTGGTGGCCACGCTCTTTGGGGCCACCACCGTGCTGGCCGAATTGCAGGCCAGCGTGGATGAAATCTGGTTCCGACCTGGTGTGCCGCAGCCGCATGCCGACGCGCCCTGGTACGGCCTGGTGCGGGCGCGGCTGCGCGCGCTGGCGATGATTGCCGGCCTGGCATTCCTGCTGCTGGTGTCAATGGCGCTCAGCGCCACCATGGCCGTGGTGCAGGCGGCCTGGTCGGCCTGGGTGGGCGATGTCTGGTGGGCCACGCTGACGGCGTGGTTGCAGGAAGCTTTGTCGCTGCTGCTCACCACCGCCGTGTTTGCGCTGGTCTACCGCGTGCTGCCGCGCCTGCGCCTGCGCCGCAGCGACATCTGGGCCGGCGCATTCGTCACGGCCTTGCTGTTTGCCGTGGGCAAGCTGCTGATCGGCTGGTATCTGGCCACCACCGCCGGTGCGTCGGCTTATGGCGCGGCCGCATCACTGGTGCTGGTGATGCTGTGGGTGTACTGGTCGGCGCAGGTGTTTTTGCTGGGCGCGGCTTTTACCTGGGCGTGGTCCACACGGCGTGATGTGGCCAGCGCCGGCGCCGCAGCATGAAGGTTTTGTCCTACCGCTGC
>JAYUPP010000171.1:0-4004 GCA_043760045.1 Betaproteobacteria bacterium | reverse complement strand
TTTTTCTCAATGGCAACTGCAACTTTCACCAGGAGGCTTACATGCCCATCGAAATGATCGACGAATTTGACCAAGGCACACAGATCAAGGTGATTGGTGTTGGCGGGGGCGGCGGCAACGCCGTGGAACACATGATCGAACGCGGTGTTCAGGGCGTCGAATTTGTGGTCGCCAACACCGACGCACAAGCTTTGCACCGCAGCAACGCCGGCACGCTGGTGCAGCTGGGCACCACGGGCCTGGGCGCGGGCAGCAAGCCCGACATGGGCCGCATCGCTGCCGAAGAAGCCATAGACCGCATCAAGGAATGCATAGCCGGCGCCAACATGCTGTTCATCACCGCCGGCATGGGCGGCGGCACCGGCACGGGTGCGGCACCCGTCATTGCGCGCGTGGCCAAGGAAATGGGCATCCTGACGGTGGGCGTGGTCACCAAGCCTTTTGAGTTCGAGGGCAAACGCCGCTGCAAACAGGCCGACGACGGTGTGGCTGAACTGGAAGCCAACGTGGACAGCCTGATCGTGGTGCTGAACGAAAAGCTGTTGGAAGTGATGGGCGATGACGTCACGCAAGAGCAAGCCTTCGCGCACGCCAACGACGTGCTGCGCAACGCGGTGGGCGGCATCAGCGACATCATCCACATTCCGGGCCTCGTGAACGTGGACTTCGAAGACGTGAAAACCGTGATGAGCGAGCCCGGCAAAGCGATGATGGGCACGGCCATCGCCGGTGGCCCCGACCGCGCCACCAAAGCCGCCGAAGACGCGGTGGCCTGCCCACTTTTGGAAGGCATCGACTTGAGCGGTGCGCGCGGTGTGCTGGTGTTGATTGCAGCCAGCAAAGGCACTTTCAAGCTCGCGGAAAGCCGCAACGCGATGAATGCCATCAAGCGTTATGCAGCCGAAGAAGCGCATGTGATTTTCGGCACTGCGTATGACGAAAGCCTGGGCGACAAACTGCGCGTCACCGTCATCGCAACGGGCCTGAGTTCGGCGCGCCGCCAGCAGCTGACGCCGCCGCAGCTGGTGGTGCAGCAAGGGGCCCAGCAGCCGCAGCACCATTCACAGCTGCAGCCGCAACACCAGCAGTTGCGCACCGGCACCGACAACCTGCCGGTACTGAACCAGCTGGCCCCCGGCGCCCAAGCCAGCCTTGGTGGCCACACCAGTGTGTCGGCCCCGGTACACCACAGCTATGAAGGCCTGAACACGCCAAGTGTGTGGCGCACCAACCGTTCACACGCGGCAGCGAAGGTGGAGTCGCTCGTGAACAACGGTGTCGATGAGTTCGAGATACCGGCGTTTTTGCGCAAGCAGGCGGATTGAGGACCAACTGCTCTGCAAACAGGGTTTGAGGTTCCGAATTGCCTCGAACCTTTTTTCTTTGTCTTCGTGGCCAGTGAGGCTGGAAGTCGGCTTGGCTAAGCCGCTGTTGCTTCGGCCGAAACCAGGGCAATCGAAGGTTAGCTAAGGAGAGCGCTAGTTGCCTAAAAAAGCAAGCTTGACGGGTAGCGAACTCTTCATTGTTGACAACAGCGATGAAGATTGGAAGGCTGCGCGTTACCTGCGCGACTGGTGTCAGCTTTTCAAGTCGATCGACATCGCCACGGGCTACTTCGAAATCGGTGCGTTGCCGAGATCGACCGCGTGATCGACGAGCACGGTGGTTGGCCCGCGGCCTTCCAGCCCACTGCCAGCGCATGACCACGGCAAACCCGCCCAGCACGCTGCATTTCTTCGTTGACGAGGCGGGCGACCCGACGCTCTTCGACGCCAAGGGCCGCATCCTGGTCGGGGAAGAGGGCTGCTCCAAAACTTTCCTCCTGGGCAAGCTGGATGTCGCAGACCCGACCGCGCTGCACGACGCGCTTGAGCAGTTGCGCGCCAACCTGATGGCCGACCCGTACTTCAAGCGCGTGCCGTCGATGCAGCCCGAGCGCGGCAAGACGGCGCGCGCCTTTCACGCCAAGGACGACGTGGCCGAAGTGCGACGCGAGGTGTTCAAGGTCTTGATGGGCCTCCCCCTGCGCTTCTACGCCGTGGTTCGGCACAAGGCCGCGCTGCTGGACTACGTGCGCCAGCGCAACGAGCGCGAGGCTGCATACCGGTACCGCGGCGACGAGCTGTACGACACCTTGGTGGAAGAGCTGTTCCGCCGCTACCACCCGCTGGCCGACCGCCTGGAAATCTGCTTCGCCAAGCGGGGCAGCAAGTCGCGCACCCAGGCCTTCCGCGCGGCCATCGAGAAGGCCGAAGCCCGCTTTGAAAGCCAGTACGGCATCCGACGCTCGGCCGTGGTTGACATCGTGGCCAGTACCCCGCCAGAGCGGGCAGGGCTGCAGGCCGTGGACTACCTGCTGTGGGCCTTGCAGCGCCACTACGAGCGGGACGAGTCGCGCTACCTTGAGCTGATCTGGGACAAGGTCGTCGAGATCGAAGACATGGACCGCGTCGAAGGGGGCCGCAAGGGCGTCGTGTACAACAAAAAACGCCCCCTGATCGTGGATCAGGCGGCGTCGGAATGAGGGGTGGGAGGTATAGGACCCGCTGGCCGAAGCCGGCGGCTCACACGGCATGAAGCCGAATTTTGCCCCCGCACAGCGATCATTTTATCATTCGACCCTGAAGTTTTCGGCGCTGAAGTTTCCGACGCATACGGCACGCAGTTTGCAAGACAGTGTGACGCCTCTGACCTTCAATAGAGGCCTTACATGATCGACCCCAGCGCACCCGAATTGGCCATCATGGCGCTGACGGTCAGCGTGGCCTACACGGTGCTGGGGTTCAGCGGGTTTGGCGCCATCCTGGTGGCGCTGCCCATCATGGCGCATGTACTTTCGCTGCGTGTTGCGGTGCCGGTGCTGCTGGTCAGCGACTTCTTTGCGGCTGCGCTGTTGGGCGTGCAAAACCGGCTGCTCATTGACCGCGCAGAAATCAAACGGTTGCTGCCCTGGTTTCTGGGTGGCATGGGCCTGGGCGTGTTTTTGTTGGCGCGCGGAAGCGAACGCGTGCTGCTCACGGCGCTGGGCGTGTTTGTCATCGCGCTGGCGCTGTGGAACCTGCTGGGCAAGCCGGGCAGCACCGCCGTTTCGCCACGCTGGGCGGTGCCTGCCGGGTTGGTGGGCGGCACCTTTTCTTCGTTATTCGGCACCGGTGGCGCCATCTACACGCTGTATCTGGCGCGCCGCCTGCCCGACACGGCACGGCTGCGCGCCACCGTGGGCGCACTGGTGCTGGGCTCGGCATTTGTGCGTGTGCTGCTGTTCACCAGCAGCGGCTTTTTTGCACCTGATGGCATTTTGAAACTGGCTTTCACGCTGTTGCCCTTTTCAATGGCGGGCTGCCTGCTGGGCAGCCGCATCCAGGCCCGGGTGCCGCAACAACAGGTGCGGCGCGCCGTCTGGTTGCTGCTGGTGTTCAGCGGCGCCAGCGTGTTGTGGCGCGGGTTGACGAGCCGCTGATCGGCTGCGCACCCGCCACTGCGCCGCCGCTGATGGACGCGGATTTTCAGCGCCCGCCGTGTGACCCGCCGTGATGGCCCCGATGGCCACCGTGCCCGCCGTGCCCGCCACCAAAAGGCAACACGATGCAAGCGCTGAGTGACAGCACGGCCAGCAACGCCAAGGCCAGGGCGCCCCTGCGGGCCCAGTTTCCGGAAGCTTTCAAAGTGTTCTCCAACGCGGCTGAGTGCCGCTGTGGGCACAACGCCCGGCCGCTGGCAGCGCGTTGACGCGCGCCGCGGTGCCCGCGTGTAAAGGCGACGTAAAGCCGAACGCCGGCCGGCCTGCAGAGCCTGTCTGAAAATGATGGTTCAACCTAGATTCCGCAGTTGACCGCCTCCCTCCGCTGGCGACAACACATGAACATTGACATTGGTACCCACGACAAGGTTCACCTGTTGGGTGAGAGCGCTACGCACCCGATTGAGCCGCGCTGCGGCACGCTGGCTGCGTTGCTCCTCCTCGCGGGCATGAGCCAGAGCCAGAGGCTCTGGCCTTCGCCAGG
>JAYUPP010000170.1:0-10737 GCA_043760045.1 Betaproteobacteria bacterium | reverse complement strand
GTCCAACGTGTACATGCACCCTTTGGACAACCATGTGCTGCGCTCGCTGCGCTGCAGCGCCTACCTGCGCTATGTGGACGACTTTGCGTTGTTTGCTGACAGCGCGGCCGAACTGAATGCCTGGCGCGCGCAGTTGCTTGAATTCCTGGCCCAACACCTGCGTCTGCGTGTGCACGAAAACGCGGCGCAGGTGCAGCGCTGCGCTGGCGGCATTCCGTGGCTCGGTTTTGTGGTCTACCCCGAGCACCGCCGCGTGAAGGCGCGCAAGGTGGTGCAGGCCACGCGGCGCTTGCGCGAGAAGCACAGGGCCTGGCGGGCTGGCGAATTGGGTTTTGTCCCGTTTGATGCGTCAGTACAGGGCTGGATCAACCATGTGCGCTATGCCGACACTTGGGGGCTGCGTGAGCATGTGCTGGGTCAACTGCCATTACAGGGCAGGCCACTGCGCTGACGCGCTCAAAGACACGCGAACTGATTCACAGCTTGACAGCAGCCATGCGTTAATAAATCATGCCTGCAAACATGAAGCGCGGGCAAAAACAGGAAATCTACGCACCGGCGGACGTGAAAATTCTCAGCCGCTTGGGCGGCGGCGTTTTGAAGGAACGGGTGATTCGTGAGCTGCCCTCCAAGAAGGTCGTCAGCTATGCGCTGGCGTACATCAACCCGCTGATCTTCAGCGGCGACAACGGCAGGGTGCTGGGGTATGACAACAGCCACAACTACGCCCATCGGCACTGCATGGGCGCCACCGTGGCCCACCCGTTCACCAGCTACGAAGCGCTGTATGAGCGGTTCGAGTGCGAGTGGCAAACCATAGCCCTGAAGTTCGTCAACGGAGAGCAGATATGAGCAAGCACACGATCACCCCGGCGGACTTCGCAAAAAGCCCGGCTCTGAAGACGCACGCGGTCAAGAGCAAAGCAGTTGCCCGGGCCTTGGACAAGTCAGCCGCTGCGCTGCCCTACTCAAAAGTTTTCACCAGCTTTGAATTCGAAGACTTTCTGACGCAACTGACGCCCAAGCGGTTTGAGCTGCTGCGCATGGCCAGCAAAGGCCAGCACTCGATTGCAGACCTGGCCAGCGCATCCAATCGCAACCCCAGTGCAGTGTCACGCGACGTGTCCAAGTTGTCAGAACTGGGCCTGGTGCGGGTGGAGTCTGTCAGCAATGAAGGGCATGGCCGAAAGAAGGTGGTGACGCCAGTGGCCCGCACCATTTCCATCAACGCATCGATTGCGGCCGCTTGAACCGGCCGCCGCCGCGCAGACGCAGCGCCAACAACACCGCGCGCCCGCCCCCCACGCCAGCCCGGCCAGCCGCTTGCGGCCCGCGTGTGCACCAGCAGATGCAGGCAAACGATGGCCACGCGAACTTGTGCCCAGGGGTTTCACTCGCAGCGTGAATCCCCCCCAACAGTTGATCGGCCTGCTCGGCCCACTTGTCCAGCCGCCCGGGCTGACCAATGCGTGCGGGCGGCGGTATCAGCCGTCAGAGGACTTGTTTGGCAGGTGCTGACAACGCCGCCAGCCGCAGCCGGTGCCGGGCCACCTGTTCGCGCACGCGCACGGGCGCGGTGCCACCCAGCACCTGGCGGGCATTGAGCGAGCCGCGCAGCGTCAGCACCTCGGCCACGTCGGCGGTGATGCTGCTGTTCAACGCCTGCAGTTCGGCCAATGGCAGTGCTGACAAATCAAGCCCACGGCCCAGCGCAATCTTCACCGCATGGGCCACGGTTTCGTGCGCGTCGCGGAAGGGCAGGCCTTTTTTCACCAGGTAGTCGGCCAGGTCGGTGGCGGTGGCATAACCTTTCAGTGCAGCGGCTTCCATTGCCTGCTTTTTCACGGTGATGCCGCCCGCCATCTCGGCCATGATGCGCAGCGTGTCGGCCAGTGTGTCCACGGTGTCGAAGAGTGGCTCTTTGTCTTCCTGGTTGTCTTTGTTGTAGGTCAGCGGCTGGCCTTTCATCAGCGTCATCAGCGCCATCAAGTGGCCCACCACTCGGCCGCTTTTGCCACGCGCCAGTTCCGCCACGTCGGGGTTGCGCTTCTGCGGCATGATGCTGCTGCCGGTGCAGTAACGGTCGGCGAGGTCGATGAAACCGAAGTTCTGGCTCATCCACAGCACAACTTCTTCGGCCAGGCGCGACACGTGCACCATCGCCAGCGCGGCGAAGGCGGTGAACTCGATGGCAAAGTCGCGGTCGCTGACGGCGTCCAGGCTGTTCTGGCACACCGCGTCGAAGCCCAGCAGCCGCGCCACAAGTTCGCGGTCCAGCGGGTAGCTGGTGCCGGCCAGTGCGGCGGCGCCCAGCGGCAGGTGGTTCACGCGTTTGCGCACATCGGCCAAGCGCTCGGCGTCGCGTGCAAACATCTCTACATAGGCCAGCAAGTGGTGCGCGAAGCTCACCGGCTGCGCCACCTGCATGTGCGTGTAGCCGGGCATCACGGTGTCGGTGTGGGCGGCGGCCAATGCCACCAGCGCGTGCTGCATGGCCGCCAGCAGCAGCGCCAGTTTGTCGATCTCGCCGCGCAGCCACAGCCGCAGGTCGGTGGCCACCTGGTCGTTGCGGCTGCGGCCGGTGTGCAGGCGTTTGCCGGCGTCGCCCACCAGCGCAGTCAGCCGCGCTTCGATGTTCAGGTGCACGTCTTCCAGTTCCAGCTTCCAGATAAATGTGCCGGCTTCGATTTCGGCCTTGATCTGCGCCATGCCGCGCTGAATGTCGGCCAGGTCGGGCGCGCCAATCACGCCCTGCGCGGCCAGCATCTGTGCATGCGCCAGGCTGCCGGCGATGTCGGCCTGCCACAGGCGTTTATCGAACGTGACGCTGGCGGTGTAGCGCTGCACCAGTTCACTCATCGGTTCGCTGAACAGTGCCGACCAGGCCTGCTGCTTGTTGGCCAGGGGGCTGTGCGACGGCTGGCCGGCTGTGGCGTCGGCTTGCGTGGGCTGTTTGGACATGGTCACTTCGGTGGGTGTGTGCTGCAGCGCCGCGCTGAAATGGCGGCGGCCGGGTGGTGCACAGGTGTGCCTTCCGTATTATCCAGACCGATATGTGCCGAGCCCCATCATGAGAAAACTGCGAAGGCGCACGGGCTTGACCGCTGCCGCCGACACCGCACTGCCCACCAGCACCCAGCGCGCGGACAGCCTGTGGCCCGATTCCACCGAGCAGGGTGCGCTGGACGGTTCGGCGTCGATCATTTCGCGCTTCGACCCGTTGTCAGAAGAACGCGCGCGCCTGCAAACCCAGGCGGCGGCGGCTTTTGACGTGTGCCACCCGGCGCTGGCGCTGCGTGCGGTGTTGCTGGTGCAGGCGCTTTTGATGGTGCCGGCGGTGGCGGGTGCACACAGTCTGGCGAACTGGGCATCGCGCCAGGCAGCGCTGTCTTTTGGTGGCCTGCTGGCCACCCTGCTGTGGCTGGTGGTGGTGTGTGCTTTGCGTTCGCGCCTCGCGCCGTACAAAGCCACGAAGAAGGCGGCGGTGGTGCTGGCGGTGGGGGGGGGCGCTGCGCTGGCTGGCTGGCTGCCGCTGGCCTGGGCGCAGATGGCGGCGGCAGACGGGTTCGCACTCGTGGGTGTGCTGGCTGCCGGCGTGGCCGCAGCGGGCCTGCTGTGGGCCTGGCTGGATGCCCGTTCGCGCATCTGGCACCCGGCGCATGCCAGCGCCCGGCTGGCCGAATTGCAGTCGCGCATCAGGCCGCACTTTTTGTTCAACGCCTTGAATTCGGCGCTGGCTTTGGTGCGGGTGGAACCGGCGCGCGCTGAAACGGTGCTGGAAGACCTGGCTCAGTTGTTCCGCGTGGCGCTGGCCGACGCCGGCGCTTCGGTGTCGCTGGGTGAAGAGATTGAATTGGCGCGGCGTTACCTGGCGATAGAGGAAGTGCGCTTTGGCCAGCGCCTGGCGGTGCAGTGGCAGGTCGACCCCCGTGTGCTCGCGGCACGCGTGCCGCCGCTGGTGCTGCAGCCGCTGGTTGAAAACGCGGTGCGCCACGGTATCGAGCCGGCAGCCGATGGTGGCCACGTCAATATCAGCGCGCAGTTGCAGCGCGGCCAGGTGGTGGTGGTGGTGACGAACACGCTGGGCGAAGACGCCGGCAGCCCCGGCCACGGCATGGCGCTGCACAACCTGCGTGAACGCCTGCGGTTGCTGCACGACCTGGGCGCGCAGTGCGACGTGTGGCACGAACCGCCGGCCAAGGGTTATGACGGCAGCGGGCTGTTTCATGCCCGCATCACGCTGCCGGCGCCGTGATGCCGCTGCAGCTGTTGATCGTGGACGACGAGCCGCTGGCGCGGCTGCGCTTGCGTGGCTTGGTGGAGCAGGTCGGTGGCTGGCAAGTTGCGGGCGAGGCCGCAAGATGGCAGGTCGCGGGCGAGGCCGCGAGTGCTAACGAAGCTCTGCAGTGGCTGAATCAACAGCCCCTGCACGCGCTGCTGCTGGACATCCAGATGCCCGGCAACAGCGGCCTGCAGCTGGCGCAAAAGCTGCGCAGCATGTTGAACCCGCCGGCGGTGGTGTTCGTCACCGCGCACGCTGAACATGCGCTGCAAGCCTTTGAGCTGGAAGCCGTGGACTACCTGACCAAACCCGTGCGCCGTGAACGGCTGGCGCAGGCGCTGCAACGTGTTGAAAGCCGCTTGCAGCGTGCCGCACCGCAAGCTGCAGAAGCGCCGCCAGCAGCAGCAGCAGCGGCGGCGGTGGTGCTGGTCATCAATGAACGTGGCCGTGTGTTGCGCCTGCCCGTTGACGAATTGCTGTACTTCCGCGCCGACCAGAAGCAGGTGATGGTGCGCACCACACACGACAGTTATGTCATCGACGACAGCCTGGCCGATCTGGAAGTGCGGCTGGCGCAGTTGGCACCCGCTGGTGCTGGTTTCATCCGCGTGCACCGCAACGCATTGGTGGCCTTGCCAGCGCTGCGTGAACTGCAACTGCGGCAGACCGAGGCCGGCGATGCGCCCGACGCCACCGCCATCAGCGAAGGCTGGGCCGTGCGCGTGGCGCCGCTGGATGAGTGGCTGGCCGTGTCAAGGCGGCAGGTGGGGGCGGTGAAGGCGGCCTTGGGTGCGGCGACCGCGTAGCCCAAACGGCCGGCAGGCGGGTGTCAACGTAGAAATCTTGCATGACCTGAGAGGCTTCCCCGCATCATGAAAGTTAGCGGTCTTCGCGGGTGTGCCACAGCCTCAAGATCCAGACCGCATCGGGCTTGACTTCGTAGCGCATTTCATAGTCGCCCACGATCAGCCGCCGTACTTCGCGCTCGCCAAAATCCGGCACGCGCTCACCCAGGCGAGGCTGACTTTGAAGGTGCCTGGGGCCGGCCTTCAATTGCTCAAACACAAGCGCTGCAGCACGCGCATGGTTGGCAGCCAAAAAAGCGTGCAAGCGCAGCAGGTCATCCAGCGCTTTGCTCGTCCAGATCAGGCGCATGCGGGTGGTGGCAGCGGCCGGTCGGTGGCCAGACTGTTGATCCACGATTCAACTTCGCTGTGCTCCACACCGCGCCCGGCATCCACATCGGCCAATGCCTCAAGCGTCATGCGGTGGCGCCTTGCTTCCAGTGCCACATAGTCGGTCAACGCCTGCTTGACGATCCAGCCCCGCGATCGCTCAAGCTTTGCGGCCAAGGCATCAACCTGGTCGGCCAAGGGCCGGGGCACGTGAGACGTGATGACGCGGGTTTCGGTGACGAGATCGGCCATGATCGCCTGGTTTGATTAAAAACCAATCATACTCAATCAGAGCGCACAGTGAGAAGCAAAAACCATCTGTGCAGGGCGGCAGTGTGATGTTCGGCATCACCCCGTGTTGCGCAGCCCCGCGGCAATGCCGTTGATCGACAGGTGGATGCCGCGCTGCATGCGCTCCACATCCGGGTGCACGGCGCCTGCACCGTCCGCGCGGCTGCGATAGCGGCGCAGCAGTTCCACCTGCAGGTGGTTCAGCGGGTCCAGGTATGGGAAGCGGTGTGCGATGCTGCGCGCTAACGCGGGGTTGGTGTGCAGCCGCTCGGGTTCACCAGTGATCAACGACAGCGCGTCATTGGCACGTTGCCATTCGGCTTTCAGGGCGGCAAAGATACGTTTGGCGGCGGGCTTGTCTTCCACCAGGTCCACATAACGCGCGGCGATGCGCAGGTCGCTTTTGGCCAGCACCATGTCCAGGTTGCTCAGCAGGGTGCGGAAAAACGGCCACTGTTTGTGCATGCGGCGCAGCAGGTCCAGCCGTTCCTCGCGGTTGCCGTCGGCCACAAACTGCTGCACCGCCGTGCCAAAACCACACCAACCGGGCAGCGCCATGCGGCACTGGCCCCATGAAAAGCCCCAGGGTATGGCGCGCAGGTCTTCAATGGCGCGGGTGGTTTTGCCGTCCTTGGAACGAGCAGCGGGGCGGCTGCCGATGTTCAGTTCGGCGATCTCGCGTATGGGCGTGGCGGCGAAGAAGTAGTCGGTGAAACCGGGTGTGCCGTAGACCATTTTCCGATAGGCCTGGTAGCTGCTTTCGCTGAGCACGGCCGCTGTTTCCAGAAATGCTTTCGTTGCGGTTTTGGTGGGGTGCAGCAGCGTGGCTTCCAGGGTGGCCGCCACCAACGTTTCCAGGTTGCGGCGGCCAATCTCGGGGTGCGCGTATTTGCTGGCAATCACCTCGCCTTGTTCGGTCAGGCGTATCTGCCCGTTCACGGTGCCCGGCGGCTGCGCCAGGATGGCCTGGTAACTGGGCCCGCCGCCCCGGCCCACCGTGCCGCCCCGGCCGTGGAACAGGCGCAATTTGATGGGCTGCTTGCGCTCTGGCAGCCCTTGCTCGGCGCAGGTTTGGTTCACTTCAGCAAACAGCGCCACCAGCGCCGTCTCGGCGCGGTACAGCTCCCAGTTGCTGGTGAAAAAACCGCCGTCTTTGTTGCTGTCGCTGTAGCCCAGCATCACGTCTTGTTCACCGCTGCTGCGCTGCACCAGCGCCAGGATGCCGGGCAGGGCATAGAACTCGCGCATGATGGGAACGCTGCGCCGCAGGTCGGCGATGGTTTCGAACAGCGGCACCGTGATCAGCGCCGCCACCGCTGCCGGCGCGCCGGTTTCGGCGTTGACTGAGTGGGCAGCTGAAGTGGCAGCCGAAGTGGCTGAAGTGGCAGCCGAAGTGACAGCCGAAGTGCCGTCCAGCGTGCCCGTTAGCAAACCGGTTTCCTTCTGCAGCAGCAACACCTCCAGCAGGTCGCTGACCTCTTCGGTGTGGCTGATGATGCAGTGGCGCAGCGCATCAAAGCCGTAGGCCGCCAGCGCTTTGCGCGCGGTCTCGAAGATGGCCAGTTCACCTTGCGCCAACGGCGTATAGCTGGCGCCGTGCACGCGCAGCGGCCGGGCATCGTTCAGCTGTGCCAGCAGCAGCGTGCGGCGTTCGGGCTCGGCCAGCGCGCTGTAGTCGGCGTGCACACGCGCCACGCGCAGCAGTTCGGCCACCACGGCTTCGTGCTGGTCAGAACTTTGGCGTATGTCCAGCGTGGCCAGATGAAAACCGAACACCTGCACCGCGCGCATCAGCGGTGCCAGCCGCGGGCCCACCAGCGCCTGCGCATGGTGCGACGCGAGCGACCGTTCGATGACTTTCAGGTCTTGCAGAAATTCGCCGGCCAGCGTGTACGGGTGCTGTGGCGCCACCGCATGGCGCAGCGCTTCGGTGCCGGTCAACCGCTGCAGCGTGGCCGCCAGCCGCGCATAGACGCCGATCAGCGCGCGGCGATAGGGTTCATCGGCGCGGTGCACATGGGTGTCGGGTGAACGCTCGGCCAGCGCCATCATCTCGGGCGACACGGGGGCCAGCGTGCCGCTGATCGACAGCTCGGCGCCCAGCGCATGCACCTCCGTCAGGTAGTGGCGCAACGCCACTTCGGCCTGGCGCGACAGTGCGTGTGAAAGCGTGGCTGCGGTGACGTTGGGGTTGCCGTCGCGGTCACCACCGATCCAGTGGCCCATGCGCAGAAAAGAAGCCACTTCATGCCCTGGCAGCGCACGTTCCAGTTCGCCGTAAAGGCGCGGAATTTCCTGCAGGAAGGTGCTGGTGTAATAAGACAGTGCGTTTTCGATTTCGTCGGCCACCGTCAGCCGGGCGGTGCGCAGCATGCGTGTTTGCCACAGCTGCGTGATGCGTGCGGCGAGGCGCGCTTCGTTGTCGGCGCGCTGCGCGTCGCTGCCGTGCAGCGCCAGGTCGTCGCGGTGTTCCACCAGCGCGGCCACCGCACGTTCAGCGTCCAGGATGCTTTTGCGCTGCACTTCAGTGGGGTGCGCTGTCAGCACCGGTGAGATGTAAGCCTCTTTCAGTGTGGCCGCAATGTCGGCGGCATGGTGGTCGGCGCGGTGCAGCCGTTCAAGCGCCAGCGCCAGTGAACCGTCTTGCTGGTGGCCGGCGCGTTCGTGCACCGCCCTTCGGCGCACATGGTGGCGGTCTTCGGCGATGTTGGCCAGGTGGCTGAAATAACTGAAAGCGCGGATGACGGTGACGGTCTGGTCGGCAGAAAGGTTCTTGAGCAAACGATCAAGCACCCGGCCGGCGCTGGCGTCGGCTTTCAGCCGGTAGGCCACCGAGAGCTGACGCACCCTTTCGATCAGGTCAAAAGCCGCCGCGCCTTCCTGTTCCCGTATCACGTCACCCAACAAGCGGCCCAGTAACCGGATATCTTCTACCAGCGGTTTGTTTTTCTGTGCCGCGTCGTTCTCAGCAGGGGAGGACTTGTTTTTGCGGCCTGTCGCAGCAGCTTGTTTGTTTTTGGCGGTGCGTGGCATGGCGGCTCGCAGGGTGTACTTTAGTTACCAATTGTCGTGCAAGTTTTATGCTTGTTGTGCACGCCTTCAGCCCTGCCACCACAGCCATGCCGCGCCCCGGGCCCCCGATGCGTCGCCGTGTTGGGCGGGTTCCAGCTTGGTGCGCACCGGCTCTTTCAAACCGCCGCTGAACACCCACTGCCCCCACAGCGCGGGCACGCCGCGGTAAAGGTGGGGCAGCAGCGACAGGCCACCACCGAGCACGATGACGTCGGGATCGAGCACGTTGATGACAGCCGCCAGCGAGCGCGCCAGCCGGTGCGTGTGGCGGTCCATGGTGGCCATGCAGTGCACGTCGCCGGCGCTGGCGCGGGCGGCAATCTGTTCGCCTGTCAGCTGTTGTTGATAGACCCATTCATGGTCGCGCGCAATGCCGGGGCCGCTGAGCAGCGTTTCGATGCAGCCGCGCTGGCCGCAATAACACTCGAAGTCAGGGTCTTCGTTGTGGCGCCCAAAAGGCACCGGGTTGTGCCCCCACTCGCCCGCCAGCCCGTTGGGCCCGTAGAGCACGCGCCCATGCACGGCAATGCCGGCCCCGGTGCCGGTGCCCAGGATGACGGCAAACACACAAGCCGCGCCGGCCGCTGCGCCGTCGGTGGCCTCGGACAGTGCCAGGCAGTTGGCGTCGTTGGCCAACTTGATGGGCTGGCCGAAGGCCACCTGCAGGTCGTAACGCAGCGGCTTGCCGTTCAGGCAGCTGGAGTTGCAGTTTTTCATCAGACCCGATGCGGTTTCGGTGCCCGGTGTGCCCACGCCCACGGTGAAGGCCTGCTCGCCGGCGGCCACGCGGGCGGCCTGCACCAGCGCGGTGGCGGCCTGCAGCGTGGACGCGTAGTCGCCGCTGGGGGTGCGCACGCGGCGGCGCCACAGTTCGCTGCCGTCCATCGCCAGCAGGCGCGCTTCGATCTTGGTGCCGCCCAGGTCGATGCCCAGCGCGGGCAGGGTGGTGGCGGTCAACGCGGCTGGCCTAACATTCTTGATGCGTGGCAGCGCACCGAATCATGGAAGACTTCCACATCAGGATGACGAAGGCGCCGTTTGCAGTGGCTGCGTGCGCAACTGCAGCCATGCCAGTGCCGCGCCCGTCACCAGCGGCCGTAGTCGCGCCCGCACCAGCGTGTGGTAGTCGTTCAGCCACGCCACTTCGTCTTCGCGCAGCAGGCGCGGGTCGATGCAGCGGGTGTCGATGGGGCACAGCGTCAGCGTCTCAAATTCCAGGAAGTCGCCGAAGGTGTTGCCTTCCGGTGTGGACGCCGGTACGTTGAGCACCAGGTTTTCGATGCGCACACCCCACAGGCCGGGCCGGTAGACACCGGGTTCGATGCTCGTGATCATGCCCGGCTGCATCGCCATGTGGGCGTCGGGCACGGCTTTGCTGATGCTCTGCGGGCCTTCGTGCACGTTTAAAAAATAACCCACGCCGTGGCCGGTGCCGTGGCCGAATTCGATGCCCTGCTGCCACAGCGGCGCGCGTGCCAGCGCGTCCAGCATCGGGCTGGCGGTGCCGCGCGGAAAACGGGCACGCGACAGGTTCATGGTGCCTTTCAGCACCAGCGTGTAGTCGCGTTTCATCGCTGGCGTCACGTCACCGATGGGCCACACACGGGTGATGTCGGTGGTGCCGCCCACATACTGGCCACCGCTGTCGATCAATAACAAACCACTGGTGGCCACAGCACCCGGGCCCTGGATGACGGCAAAAGACTGCGGCGTGGCGCGGTAATGCGGCTGCGCGCCGTTGCCGTTGAAGCCGGCGATGGTGGAAAAACTCAAGCCCACAAAGCCGGGCCGGCGGGCCCGTTCGGCGCTGAGTTTTTCGTCGATGGTGAGTTCGGTGATGGTCTCGCCCGCGGCCAGCGCGGCTTCAAACCAGGCGTAGAAATTGCACATCGCAGCGCCGTCTTCGGCCATCGCCTG